>JAJZJJ010000144.1 GCA_021810175.1 Acidobacteriota bacterium
CTCCGGCTCCAGCCGCACCCCGAACTTCGCCTCCACCACCGCCTCAATCCGGTCCCGCAGCGCCAGCACATCCTTCGCCGTTGCGCCCCCACGATTGATCACCGCCAGCGTATGTCGGCTCGATATTCCCGCCGCGCCCAGGGCAAAACCCTTCTGAAATCCCGCCCGCTCCACCAGCCATGCCGCCGGGATCTTCACCAGACCCTCCCCCGCGGCCCAGTGCGGCGTCGCCCCGCCGGCCTCCGCCGCGATCCGCTCGTACACGGTCTGCGCCACCACCGGATTCCTGAAGAAGCTGCCCGCGCTCCGGCAGTCCTGCTCGCCTTCCACCAGCAGCATACCTTTGCTGTGCCGGATCTCGCGCACCGCCGCCGACACCCCAATCAGCGTCGGCGACTGCCCCTCAAACCGCCGCTGCAAATCCGCATACGTCAGCACTGGCCGGGCGTCGGCCATCAGCCGATAGCTCACCCGCGTCACCACAAACCTTCCCTTGTGCGTCGAATTGAAGATGCTGTGCCGGTAGGCAAATCCGCACTCCGCCGCCGAAAGCTCCCTGAACGTCAGCCTCTCCAGATCCAGCACCCGCACGGAAACGATCGTCCCCGCGACCTCCTGCCCGTATGCGCCCACGTTCTGCACCGGCGTCCCGCCCACCGTTCCCGGAATCCCCGCCAGGCACTCCACCCCGCCGTAGCCGCGCTCCACCGTCAGCGACACAAAGTCGTCCCAGTTCTCGCCCGCGGCTGCATGGAACACCGCGCCCTCCTGCTCCACGCCGCGCAGCGCGACATGCGCCACCACCCCCGGAAAACCCTTGTCCGCCACCAGCAAGTTGCTCCCGCCACCCAGCACCAGCAGCGGCAGCCTCCGCTCCCGCGCAAAACGCACGGCCTCCACCACCGACTCCTCGCTGTCGGCCTCGGCAAACCACCGTGCCGGCCCTCCAATTCCGAAGGTCGTATACGGCGCCAGCGTAACTTCTTCCCTCAGCTGCATCTAAAAGAGATATATCAGGACGGGTAGCATATTGCGGACCCCGCCCGTACAATGAGGTTCACAGTTCATCCCCTCGCTGTGGAACCAAAGGAGTTCAACCGAATGTATCCCGAAATCATGCTCATCCCCATGCGCGAGGAATTGACTCGCGCTGGCGTGGAAGAAGCGCGCACTGCCGAAGCCGTCGATGCTGCCCTGGCCAAACCCGGAACCACCATGGTCGTGGTCAATTCCATCTGTGGCTGCGCGGCCGGCAAAATGCGCCCCGGCGTTCGTCTCGCCCTCCGCAATCCCGTCCTCCCCGACCGCTCCATCACCGTCTTCGCCGGCCAGGACCGCGAAGCCACCGAGCGCGCCCGCTCTTACTTCGATGGCAATCCGCCTACCTCGCCCGCGATCGCCATCCTTCGCGACGGCAAGCTGATCTACCTGATGCAGCGTTTCATCATCGAGAACAGCGCTCCCCAGGCCATCGCCGAAGAACTGTCCCGCGCCTTCAACGAACTCTGCGCCCAGCAGCCGGCCTGATTCCCGGCCACACGCAGTCCAGGGCCGCGCTCAGGTGCGGCCCTTTCTCTTTTCCCATCGATCACACCGCCGACCCAACCGCGTCTTCCGGCTGCTCATCCACCGTCACCAGGTTCCGTCCGTCCCGCTTCGATTGATACAGCGCAACGTCGCTCCGCACGATCAGGTTCTCGGCCGTCTCCTCCGGCCCGCTCGCAGCCAGCCCAAAACTCGCCGTCATGCGAATCCCGCCCGGCAAATCCTCCAGAGCGGCTATCGCGGCTCGCATCCGTTCCGCAATCTGCCTCGCCTCGTCCAGCCCCGTATTCCGCAGCAGAACGATAAATTCCTCGCCCCCAAACCGCCCCGTCCGGTCCGATGGCCGCGTTCCCTGCCGCAGCGTCTCCGCCACTCGCTGTAGCACACGATCGCCTGCATAGTGACCCAGCGTGTCGTTCACCTGCTTAAAATAGTCCAGATCGATCAGCATTACGCTCACGCTGCTGCCCGCCTGCCGCGCCCGCCGCATCTCCCTCTCCAGAATCTGCTCGAACGCCCCTCGGTTCAGCAGCCCCGTCAGCGAATCCGTATGCGCCAACTGCTCCAGATCCAGCCGATGCGCACACAATGCCAGCCACGCCAGCAGAACCACTCCCCCCATGTCCAGCAGCAGAATCGCATACGTGAAACCCACCACAGCCGCCGCCGGATGCTGCACATCCAGCTGAAAATGACCGGTGGAAAGCCCCGCCATCCACACTGCGTTCAGGCTGATATTCAGCGTCATCGCCCACGCCGCCGCCCGCCGCGCGTAGCGCAGCTCCGCATCCGGCTGCCCAAACAGCATCATGGCCGGGAACGACAACAGCAAACCCACCACCGAACAGTGAATCATCAGCCGAACCGACTGGTCCCGGTCAACCAGCACAAACCATGCAAACGCTGGAATCGCCGCCGCGCAAAGCCCCACCGCCAACCCGAAAAAACGCGGCTTCAGCTCAAGTATTTCCGCCGTCGCCCGATAAACAAACAGTAGCCCGGTAAAGAAAAGTGCATTCCCCGCCAGCGACAGCACCGCCATCGGCACATGCCGGTACGTGCCGATCAGCAAAATTGCGGCCAGATCCAGCCAAACCGCCCGGGTCAGATCCCGAATCCCGCGCAGCTCAGGCGCGCTCCGGCGCACAATCTGAATGCCGGCCGCTACCATCAGCAGCACCGCTGCGTAGCCGTACGCAAGGTACGACGCACTCATATCCCGCCCGCCACGTTCCGTTCAGGTCCCACAGATCCCGCCTCAGTTTTCTTCCTCAACAGGGGAGCTCTACTCCTGGATTTCACAAATGCGGGGTGCGTGTCAACTAATTACGTGGATAATCCGTCATTATTCCGCGAATTACATCCTCCTGCCCCAGGGTTTCCGGCCCGTCCCCTCCCGCCCTTCCCCAGGCGAATAATGGAACAAATGGGAACTCCCACCCAGCGCCTCATTCTCGTCTCAGGCCCCCCGGCTTCCGGCAAAACCACCCTCGCCCGCCCTCTCGCCCAATCGCTCGGCTTCGCTCTCCTCACCAAAGACGACATCAAGGAATCCCTCTTCACCTCGCTTCATGGCCGTCCAGGTAGCCTTTCTGATTCCCGCCGCATGGGTGACGCCGCCATCGATCTCCTCTGGTCTCTGGCTCCTCATTGCCCTCAGGTCGTCCTCGAAGCCAATTTCCGGACCCAGGACTCCGCCCAGCGAGCGAAGCTTCTGGCCCTTCCGGCCCAGGTTGTCGAAGTCCACTGCCGGCTCCCTCTCGAGGAGGCCGCCCGCCGCTTCTCCCTCCGCGCTCGCACCGATCGCCACCATCCCGCCCACATGTTGCGTCACATCTCGCTCGACCAGCTCTCCGAATACGCCGAGCCCTTTGGAATCAGCCCCGTGATCGAAGTCGATACCACCCAACCTATCGACATTCCGGCCCTGGCGAGAAAGGTATCCGCCGCCTTCACCCCCTCATCGCCAATCCCGCTCTCTGCCCATGGGATTTAAAATGAATCCAGCGCTCAAACTCTCTTACCGGCCGTACCCTCCCCGCGAGAATCGGCCACCTGAAGGCATACCGCACCCATGCATCGCTGGTCGAAGCTCTTTATTCCCACACTGCGGGAAGCTCCCGCTGACGCCGAAGTCGCCAGCCACAAGTTCCTGGTTCGCGCCGGCTACATCCGCCAGCTCGGCGCAGGCATTTATTCCTACCTCTTCCTCGGTCAGCGCTCCATCGACCGCATCGTCTCCATCGTTCGCGAGGAAATGGATCGCATCGGCCAGGAATTCCTCCTCCCGACCCTCCATCCCGCCGATCTCTGGCGCGAAAGCGGCCGCCTCGCCGTCATGGGCAACAACATGTTCCGCCTCAAGGACCGCAAAGGCGCCGAGCTTTGTCTCGGCATGACCCACGAAGAGGTCATGACCGATATCGCCCGCAACGAACTGCGCAGCTACAAGCAGCTTCCCCAGATCTGGTACCAGATCCAGACCAAGTTCCGCGATGAGCCCCGCCCCCGCTCCGGCCTCCTCCGCGTCCGCCAGTTCATCATGAAGGACAGCTACAGCTTCGACATCGATCAGGCCGGGCTCGACCGCAGCTATGACCTGCACGACGAGGCCTATCGCCGCATCTTCACCCGCTGCGGCCTCCAGTTCGTCGTCGTCGAAGCCGACTCCGGCTCCATGGGCGGCTCAAAATCCCAGGAATTCATGGTCTACACCGACGCCGGCGAAGACCACATCGCCAGCTGCGCCGCCTGCGGTTACGCCGCCAATATGGAAAAGGCCACTTCGCGCCTCGCTCCCGTAAAGGAAATGGAGCCCACCGGCGACGGCAAACCCGAACTGGTGCACACGCCCGGCCAGGCCGCCATCGAAGACGTCACCCGCTTCTTCAACATCGAATCCAGCTCCGACATCAAGTGCGTCGCCTACATGGCTGAAGTCCGCTCCCCCGATGGCAAAGCCGTCTGGCAGCCCGTCGCCGCTTTCCTCCGCGGCGACCACTTCGTCAATGAGACCAAGCTGATGGCAATCGTCGGTGCCGCTGAGCTGCGCCCCATGGTCGCCGAGGAACTCGAAGCCTGGCTGCACGGCCCCGCCGGCTATCTCGGCCCCATCGGCCTTACCCCAGCCACAAAAATCAACGACGGCAGGCTCAACGTCATCCTCGATCCCGGCCTCGAAAACCGCCACAACCTCGTCGCCGGCGCCAACAAACTCGATTACCACTACCGCAACGTCGTTCCCGGCCGCGACTTCGCCTGGACCGCTGTCGCCGACATCCGCAACGTCGCCGAAGGCGAAGGCTGCCCCCACTGCGGTGCCCCTCTGAAGGTCGCCAAAGCCGTCGAAATCGGCCACATCTTCAAGCTCGGCTATCGCTACACCGATCGCATGGGCGTCCGCGTTCTCGACGCCGCCGGCAAAGAAGTCATCCCCATCATGGGCTGCTACGGCATCGGCATCGAGCGCATCCTCACCGCCGCCATTGAGCAGAGCAATGACGCCAACGGCTTCTGGCTGCCGCCTTCCATCGCGCCCTTTCAGGTCGTCGTCACCATCACCAATTCCGGCGACGCCGCCCTGAAATCCGCCGGAGAGAAAATTGCCCTCGACCTCGAAGCCGCCGGCGTTGATGTCCTCCTCGACGACCGCGACGAGCGCGCCGGTGTCAAATTTAAAGACGCCGATCTCATCGGTATCCCTTTCCGCATCACGGTCGGCAAGAAGATTGCGGAAGGTAAAGTGGAACTGGTCGTGCGCTCCGCCCCGGCGCCTGAAGAAGTCGCCCTGGCCGACGTCACTGCCCGAATTCGGAGTTTGATCCCTGAAGATTAACCGCACAGATGCCCGTTTCCGGACGCTGGTATCGAATCCCGCATCCGACTCGTCAGTATCGATGGAAGGTGGGTCCCCAGATTGCCTGTAAAAGTTAAAATGCGCCGGGTTAAGTTCCGCTTCACCGGACGCAATATCCTCCTCATCGCCGCCTCCCTCTGTCTTCTCGTGGCTTTGATCGGCGGCGCGCTTTTCTCCTGGGTCTGGGTGAAGTACGGCCATATCGTCGACAAGCGCCTCAGGCAGCCGCTCTTTGCCGACACTGCCAGAATCTACGCCGCCCCCCCCGAAGTTCGCCCCGGCCAGACCATCACCGCCTCCTGGGTCGTCAGCGAACTCCAGCAGGCCGGCTACTCCGCCCAGGGCCAGAAGCCCGTCTCCCAGATGGGCACTTATTCCGTCGGTCCCGGCACCGTCACTGTCCAGCCCGGCCCTCAGTCCTACCACGCTCCCGTCCCGGCGACCATCGACTTTGCCAACGGCACCGTCAGCCAGATCACCGCCCAGAATGGCGACCAGCTCTCCTCCTATCAGCTGGAACCCCTGCTCATCACCGGCCTTTCCGATCAGAACCGCACCAAACGCCGCCTCGTCACCTACGGCGAATTCCCCCAATACCTCGTCCCCGCCGTCACCGCCATCGAAGACCGCCGCTTCTTTCAGGACGGCGCACTCGACTATCGCGGCATCTTCCGCTCGGCGCTCAATGACATGACCCCCGGGCACCATTACCTCGAAGGCGCTTCCACCATCGACATGCTCGTGGCGAAGATGTTCTTCCTCACCCCGGCCCGCACCTGGCGCAGAAAGTTCCTCCAGGTCGTCATCGCACTGCAGCTCGACCATCGCTTTTCCAAAAAACAGATCTTCCAGATGTTCGCCAACGAAGTCCCTCTCGGCCAGCATGGCAGCTATGCCATTGACGGCTTCGGAGAAGCCGCTCAGGCCTACTACGGCAAGGACATCGGCCAGCTCAATCTCGAAGAGTGCGCAACCCTGGCCGGCATGATTCAGAGCCCCACCTGGTTCAATCCCTTCCTCCATCCCAGGCATTCCATGGCCCGCCGCAACCTCGTCCTGGACGCCATGGTCGAAACCCACGACATCACCAGAGCTCAGGCCGAAAAGGCCAAAGCCCAACCCCTCGGGGCCCGTCCCGGAGCCTTCGATGCCGGTGAAGCTCCATGGTTCGTCAGCCTCGTTCGCGACCAGATCATCCGCCGTCTCCACGATCCCGACTACAACCAGCAGGGCCTGCGCATTTACACCTCTCTCGATCCCGAACTCCAGCAGGTCGCCCACAATGCTGTCTCCGACGGCATGAAGCAGGTCGACGCCGTCGCTCGCGCCCAGTACGAACGCCGCGCCCGCTTTGACCGCAGTCGCGGCATCAAGCCTCCGCCTCTCGTCCTGCCCCAGGCCGCTCTCGTCGCGCTCGATCCCCATACCGGCCAGGTGCTCGCCCTCGTCGGCGGCACCAACTACGGATTCAGCCAGCTCAATCACGCCATCGTCCACCGTCCCACCGGCTCGATCTTCAAGCCGTTCGTCTATGCCACGGCCTACAACGACACCCTCGCCGGCATCCCCGTCACCAATTCCAGCGGAACCACCGGCCTCTTCACCGCCATCACCTCGCTGCACGACGAGCCCACCACCTTCACCTTCGACAACGGTCAGACCTACTCCCCTCCTCCTGCAACAGCG
>JAJZJJ010000145.1 GCA_021810175.1 Acidobacteriota bacterium
AGAATACGATCCTCCTGACCGGAGGCGCCGGTTTCATCGGATCCAATTTCGCTCTCACCTGGCTGAAGAGCGTTGGCTCTCAAGTTGTTAACCTGGACCTTCTCACTTATGCGGGAAATCCGGCGAACCTCGACGAGCTGCGCGACGATCCGCGGCATACGCTGGTCCGTGGCGATATTTGCGATGCCGAGCTGGTGGCTTCGCTGCTGCGCGAGCACCAGCCGAGCGCGATCGTCCACTTTGCCGCCGAAAGCCATGTGGACCGCTCCATTGTGGCCCCGGATGCGTTCATCCGCACCAACGTCCACGGGACGTTCACTCTGCTGGAGCAGGCGAAGGCTTACTGGCTGGGGCTGGACGAGAACGACCGCCGCGCATTCCGCTTTCTCCATGTTTCGACCGACGAAGTCTACGGCACCCTCGGCCCCGACGATCCCGCCTTCTCGGAGACGACGGCATACGCGCCCAACAGTCCGTATTCCGCCTCCAAGGCCGGCTCCGATCACCTGGTGCGCGCCTATCACCACACCTTCGGCCTGCCGGTGCTGACCACGAACTGTTCCAACAATTACGGTCCGTTCCAGTTCCCGGAGAAGCTCATCCCGCTGATGATCCTCAATGCGCTGGAGGGCAAGCCTCTGCCGGTCTACGGGGATGGCGGCAACGTGCGCGACTGGCTCTTTGTGGAGGATCACTGCTCGGCCATTCGCGCGGTTCTGGAGCGCGGCCGGCCCGGCGAAACCTACAACGTAGGCGGGAACAGCGAGCGGAAGAACCTCGACGTGGTGAACACAATTTGCGATCTGGTCGATGAAATGCGCCCCGACCCCGCACGCGGGCCGCGCCGCCGGCTGATCACGTTCGTGAAGGATCGTCCGGGCCACGACCGCCGCTACGCCATCGACGCAAGGAAAATTGCGCGGGAACTCGCCTGGGAGCCGGCGGAGCAGTTTGAAACCGGACTCCGCCGCACGGTGCGCTGGTATCTCGACAACATGGAGTGGGTAGAAAATATCCGCACCGGTGGTTACTTGAAGTGGATTGAGCAGAATTATGCGGAGCGTCTGACCCAATGAAAGGCATCATTCTCGCCGGAGGATCCGGCACGCGTCTCTACCCCGTCACCCACGTGGTCTCCAAGCAGCTGCTGCCGGTGTACGACAAGCCGATGATCTACTACCCGCTCAGCACGCTGATGCTGGCGGGTCTGCGCGACATCCTGCTGATCTCCACCCCTCAGGACACAGGTCGCTTTGCGGAGCTGCTGGGCGACGGCAGCAACTGGGGCATCAACATTCGCTATGCGGTGCAGCCCAGCCCCGACGGCCTGGCTCAGGCGTTCATTATTGGGCGGGACTTCATCGGCGGCGACGCCAGCTCGCTCGTCCTCGGCGACAACATTTTCTACGGACAGTCTTTCTCGCGACAGCTGCAGTCGGCTGCTTCTCTGAAGCAGGGTGCTACGGTCTTTGCCTATCCGGTGCAGGATCCGGAGCGCTATGGCGTGGTTGAGTTCGACGCACAGGGCCGCGCCATCAGTCTGGAAGAGAAGCCGGCCGCGCCTCGATCCCGCTACGCCGTGACGGGTCTGTATTTCTACGACGGCCAGGCCTGCGACATCGCCGCTTCGCTCCAACCCTCTCCACGGGGCGAACTGGAGATCACCGACCTGAACCGCCATTACCTCAATCAGAAGAACCTGAACGTCCAGATCATGAGCCGCGGCATGGCATGGCTGGATACCGGTACGCACGATTCGCTGTTCGAGGCCGGACTTTTCATCCAAACCGTGGAGCGGCGCCAGGGGCTGAAGATCGCCTGCCCGGAAGAGATCGCCTATCGTCTCGGTTACATCGACTCGAACCGGCTGGAAGCTCTTGCCCATCCGATCCGCAAAAACGGATACGGCCAGTATCTTCTTAACCTGCTGCGCGAACCCTACTTTTCCCCTGAGAACTTCTGAAGATGAAGATTGAAGAAACCAGCATTCCCGGAGTTCTGATCCTGACCCCGGCCGTCTATCGCGACAGCCGCGGCGCGTTCATGGAAACCTGGAACGAGCTAAGGATGGTCGATGCCGGGATCACGGAACACTTTGTCCAGGATAACTATTCCGTCTCCACCAGGAACGTTCTTCGCGGCATCCACTATCAGGTCACGCAGCCGCAGGGAAAGCTGGTTCGCGTCGCTTATGGAGCCGCCCTGGACATTGCTGTGGACCTGCGCCGGAGCTCGCCGCACTTCGGCCGCCATGTCGCCGTCGAACTCAGCGAAGAGAATGCCCGCATGTTCTGGATTCCCCGCGGATTCGGACATGCCTTCCTGGCTCTCTCGGAAAAGGTCGGATTCGCCTACAAGGCCACCGATTACTACTCGCCCGCCGGGGAGCGTACGATTCGCTGGAACGATCCCGATCTGTCCATCCCCTGGCCAGTCGAGGCTGAGAGCCTGATCGTCTCGGCCAAGGACCAGCAGGGCGCGCTGTTGCGCGATGCTGAGGTCTTCGCATGAGCGAGCGGCCAAGGCTTCTGATCGTCGGCGCCACCGGTCAGGTCGGCCGGGAACTCCAGCGCAGTTTTGCCGGCTATGCCGCAATCGCGGCGGTGGATCGCGAGATTGTGGATCTCGGCGCGCCCCAGCAGATTCGTGCCCTGGTGGAGCGCACTCAGCCGGACATTATTATCAACGCCGCAGCCTATACTGCGGTCGACCGCGCCGAATCCGAGCCGGAACTGGCCAGCGCCATCAATGCGCGCGCGCCGCAGATTCTGGCCGAGGAAGCCCGCCGCCGCAACGCGATCTTCGTGCACTACTCGACCGACTACGTCTTCGATGGCAGCAAGCCGGGCCCCTGGACGGAGGCCGATGTGCCGAATCCCCTGAACGCCTACGGCGCAGGGAAGCTTGCGGGCGAAGAGGCGGTCCGGCAGGTGGGCGGGAGGTATCTCATCTTTCGCACCAGCTGGGTGTATGGCCCGCATGGAAAGAATTTTCTCTTCACCATGCTGCGGCTCGGCCACGAGCGCGACCGCCTGAGCATTGTGGACGATCAGATTGGTGCTCCCACCACATCGACCGAGCTGGCCCGCGCGACCTTTGCCATCGTTGAGGGAATCGCCGCCGGCCGCTTTGGCCAATCCGAAGACTGGGCCGGTCTCTATCACATGACCTGTTCCGGCTCGACTTCCTGGTGCGGCTTTGCCCGCGCGATCTTCGCCCGGGCCGGCAATCGACTGGCCGGACGCCGGCCGGAGGTTGTTCCCATCGCAACAGCGGACTATCCGACGCCGGCAAAGCGCCCGCGCAACTCCGTGCTCTCCAACGCTCTGCTTCAGCAACGCTTCGGAGTTCAGCTCGCTCCCTGGGAGGCCGCGCTGGACGAAGTGATGGCTGCCCTGCCGGACTGAAGCCTTCCGCGTCTATCGGCTGCGGTTCAGGTTGAGCTGCAGTTGCAGTCCGCGCCCCAGCGGTGTCTGCACAGCGGAAAGGTCGATCAGGGAGCCGTGCTCCAGGGAGCGATGGTGCAGCACGTAACCGCCGATCAGCCAGCCCAGGGTGCTGCCCACCAGCACATCGGAAGGGAAATGCTGCTTCGCAATCACGCGCGAGACGGAAGTGGAAGCCGCCACTCCGTACACCAGGGCCTTCGTGGCAACTCCGTTGTACTGGCCTGCGACCACGCGAGCAAAAGCCCATACGTTCATGGAATGCTCCGACGGCATGGAGGGACTGTTGGGCCAGCCCTTGGGCCCGTTCGGCCATAGCTCCCCGCGCGCGTTGTCCTGTTGCGGACCCTCGCGGTCGATGGCGTAATTCAGGCCTTCGCCGAGGATATCCGCATCCGCCATTGCCTCGGACGCGAGCACCGCGGTTTCCGCAAGATAGCCGTTGTGTTGCATGGTGCCAATGCCATAACCCGCGGCCGAGGCGATGAACGGACCATAGAGGCCGACGTACGTGGAGTATTGGTCGAATCGATGCTCGCGGTTCGGATGATTGCCCAGATCGTGAATGGCCTGGGTGTCGAAGTGCACCGCCAGCCCCGTGGCCGCGCCGAAGGCGGGCAGCATCCAGGCGAGCTGACCCAGCGGAGCATGCAGAGGGCTGGTGACGATCCCAACCTCGTCCTGTGTCACATGCACTGCGCAGACCTTCAGCGATTTCAGGCCGCACTGCTGGGCCGGACTGGGCGCCGACGGAAGCATGTTGCCGGCCTGCGCGGATGCGCAGACCGCCGAGCCCAGCACAATGGCGGGCAGAATCCATTTCCCCAGCAAGCGCTTCAGCAAGTCGGCCTCTGTGAAAAAGCGGTTGGAATTTGTCTGATACTCTGCCTGGATTGTAAATCGCCGGGGCGTCGCGGAACCTGTCGCGCGGCCCGGCGCGCGGATCGTCCGCTAAAATTGAGCTATGCTGCAGCTCTCCGGCGCCGGCAAGCGTTTCGGCCCGCGCCTCCTTTTTGAAAACGCAGACTGGCTCATCACGCCCAACGAGAAGACCGCTCTCGTGGGGGCCAACGGCGCCGGCAAGTCCACCCTGATGAAGATTCTGGGAGGCATGGACTCGCTCGACTACGGCGGCATCCAGCGCATGAAGGGCATGAGCATCGGCTACCTGCCCCAGGATGGTCTCACCCTCTCCGGCCGCACCGTTTTCGAGGAATGCCTGAGCGTCTTTGACGAGTTGCGCGCCATGGAGCGCGAGTTCGAGACGCTCTCCGCTTCTCTCTCCGAACTCGACCCCGCCAGTGCCGAATACGCCTCAGTCGCCGACCGCTTTTCGCACATCGAGGCGCGCCTGCGCCATCAGGATGTCTACGCCCTCGACGCGCAGGTCGGTACGGTCCTCACCGGCCTTGGCTTCTCAAAGGAAGACTGGACCCGCAATACCCAGGAATTCTCGGGCGGCTGGCAGATGCGCATCGCGCTGGGAAAACTGTTGCTGGAAAAGCCGGACCTGCTGCTGCTGGACGAGCCCACCAACCACCTCGACCTTGAAACCCGCAACTGGCTGGAGAATTACCTTTCCACCTGGCCGAACGGCTACATCCTCATCTCGCATGATCGCTATTTCCTCGACGTGACGGTCAACAAGATCATCGAGATCTGGAACAAGGCTCTGCACGTTTATCACGGCAACTACGAGAAATACCTTACCCAGAAAGCCGAACGCCGGGCCCAGCTGGAATCCGCTTACCGCAATCAGCGCGAGCACATTGAGCATCTGGAAGCCTTCATCAGCCGCTTCCGCTATCAGGCCACCAAGGCGAAACAGGTGCAGAGCCGCATCAAGGAGCTGGAAAAGATCGAGCGCATCGAGATTCCTCTGGAAGAGCCGATGCCGCACTTTACTTTTCCGCAGCCGCCGCCTTCGGGGCGCACCGTGGTGGATGTATCGGGCCTGTCGATGCAGTACGGAGAAAAGAAGGTTCTCGAAGACGTCAGCTTCACCATCGACCGCGGCGACCGCATCGCTCTGGTGGGCGTCAACGGAGCGGGCAAGTCCACGCTCATCCGTCTGCTCTCAGGGCAGGAATTGCCGACCGGCGGATCACTGAAGCTCGGACACAATGTCCTCGGCGAATATTTTGCGCAGGATCAGTACAAGGTGCTCGATCCCTCCGCGCGCATGCTCGACGACATCGGCCGTGCCGCTCCTAAAGTTCCCGAGAAGGACCTGCGCAGCCTGCTGGGATGCTTTCTGTTCTCCGGCGACGACGTGTTCAAGCCGCTGGGCGTGCTCTCCGGCGGCGAACGCAACCGCTACGCGCTGGCCCGCATTCTTGTCAGCCCCGCCAACTTCCTGCTGCTGGACGAGCCCACGAACCACCTCGATCTGCGCGCCAAGGATGTTCTGCTGGACGCCATCCGCAAGTTCAGCGGCACCGTGATTTTTGTTTCGCACGACCGCTACTTTATCGATGGGCTGGCGGAGAAGGTATTCGAGGTCGCCCGCGGCGACGACCCCGCCGGCGCATCGCAGGTGCATGTCTACCCCGGCAACTACGAGGATTATCTGTGGCGCAAGGAAGGCGGCGCCGCGGCCCTTGCCGCGGAAACCGCTGCGGCGGCGGAGCCCGAGCCGGAGCCGCCCGCTCCCGTGCCCCCCGAGCCGGCAGCCGCGCCTGCGCGTCGCGTGAATCCCATCCGGCTGCGGCAGATGCAGGAGCGCCTCGCTGAGGTTGAGGCCGAGATTCCCCGCGTGGAGTCGTCGCTCGCCGCGACCGAGCAGGCGCTGGGCAACTACGTCAGCGCCGAGGAAACGCAGCGCCTCTCAGACGAACTGGAAGCGCTCCGCCGCCGCCAGTCGGAACTGAACGCGGAGTGGGAAGATCTGTCGCTGCAGCTGGAAGAACAGGGCGTCACCGGCTAGCGCGGCAAGCGTCCCTGCATCCAGCCCAGCTTCAGTTTTCGGCGGCGTGGCTTGCGGCCTTCAGCCCGGCCAGCACTTCCTCCGCCCTTTCCGGAGGCGTGCGGAAGGCGATGGCAAAGCGGTTCCACGCATTGATCGTTCCGATCGCCAGAGTCAGGTCCACCAGCTCGCGTTCGCTGAAGACAGCGCGCGCTTCTTCGTAGATTGCGTCGGGTGCGTGGCTCCGCGCGACATCGGTGAGGGTCTCGGTCCAGGCGAGCGCAGCGCGTTCCTTTGCTGAATACCAGGAGGCTTCGCGCCAGGCGGCCAGGCCGTGCAGGCGATCGTCATCCGCGCCGTGTTCTCTGGCCTCGCGCCAGTGCATGGCGATGCAGAAGGCGCAGCCATTCATCTGCGACGCGCGCAGGAACACCAGATCGAGCAGGGCTGGCTCAAGCGTGCCGGAAGAGCGCAGATAGCGTCCCGCGTCATAGAGGGGCTTCAGCGCGCCGGGGGCGACGGAGGCATAGGAGATTCGCTGGGGCATGGGGAAGACCGTCCTTTCGGTCTTTCCCTTCGATGTTCTTCCCGGAGAGGCGGATTCGCTAGTCGCTCTTGCTCGGAGCCGAAGACGGCGCAGAGGCGGGCTTGCTGCTGTTGTCGCTCGCAGCCGCGGCCGGCTTTTCAGCAGAGCCACTTGCGGGCTTGGCACTGCTGTCGCCGGAGGATTTCG
>JAJZJJ010000146.1 GCA_021810175.1 Acidobacteriota bacterium
CGCTCTCGCCCTCGACCAGATACAGCTCGCACCGTCCCGGGTCGCGCTCCGAGCAGTCGGCCAGTTTGCCCGGCAGGCCGCCTCCGTCCAGAGCGCCCTTGCGCCGGGTCAGGTCGCGCGCCTTGCGGGCAGCCTCGCGCGCTCGCGCGGCGTCGATCGCCTTGTTGATGATCTTTCGCGCCACCGGCGGATTCTGTTCCAGGAACATCCCCAGACGCTCGTTCACCAGCGCCTGTACCGTCCCGGCAATGTCGGAGTTGAGCTTGCCTTTCGTCTGCCCTTCAAACTGCGGCTGCGGCAGCTTGACGCTGATCACCGCCACCAGACCCTCGCGCACGTCATCGCCGGAGAGGTTTTCCTTCACGTCCTTAAACAGACCCATCGACTGCCCGATCGCGTTAATCGTCCGCGTCAGTGCCGTTTTAAAGCCCGAAAGGTGGGTACCGCCGTCCACCGTGTTGATGTTGTTCGCAAAGCAGAACACTGTCTCCGAGTAGCCGTCGTTATACTGCAGCGCGATCTCCATATCCACGCCGTCGCGCAGCCCCTCCATCACAATCGGCTTGTCGTGGAGCGTCTGCTTGCCGCGGTTCAGATGCTTAATGAACTCCGCAATTCCACCCGCATAACGAAACTCCGCCCGCTTTGACTCGCCCGTTTTCGCATCCGTCGCTCGCTCGTCCGTCAGCGTGATCGCCAACCCTTTGTTCAGGAAGGCCAACTCTCTCAGCCGCTGCGCCAGCGTGTCGTAGTTGTACTCGGTCACCGCGAAAATCGTCTTGTCGGGCAGAAAGTGAATCTTTGTTCCGCGCTTCTTCGAGGTGCCGGTCTGCCGCAGCGTCGAGATCGGGATTCCCTTCGAGTAGTCCTGCTCCCAGGTGTGTCCGTCGCGCCAGATCTCCACGTCGAAGGCCTCCGCCAGCGCGTTGACGCAGCTCACACCGACGCCGTGCAGACCGCCGGACACTTTGTAGGTCGAGGCGTCGAACTTGCCGCCCGCATGCAGCTTGGTCAGCACCACCTGCACCGCCGGCATCCTTTCGCCGTTGTCGAGTAGTTTTTCATCGACCGGAATGCCGCGCCCGTCGTCCACCACCGTGATCGAGTTATCGTCGTGAATCGTGACATCGATCTTCGTCGCAAACCCAGCCAGCGCCTCGTCCACGGAGTTGTCCACCACCTCGTACACCAGGTGGTGCAGCCCCATCTCCCCGGTCGACCCGATGTACATGGCCGGGCGCAGACGCACCGCCTCCAGCCCTTCCAGCACCTTGATGTTGTCGCTGGTGTAGCTGCCGTTGCCGCTCTGTGTTGGCGGTTTTTCGTCCATGCCGGGCAGGATTGCGCTTTCTGTGGGTGTGACTTCTTTGGTAGACATGAAACTCCGGTGAGAGGCTAAATCTGGATGGACGCGGTTTTGCCCGGCCCATGGCCCGTGGCAGCGTCCCGGCAGCCCTGTCATCCTGAACGAGGCGAAGGACTTTTGCCCTTCCCGACCTCGCTTTCAACTCCTCGCCGGAACCGCCCGCGGGTGCAAAAATGATTGAAAAGCGAGGGACTTAGGAGACGCCGCTATAACGCTATTCTACCATGCGGGGCGCCGCTCCTGGCTTTCCGGGAGCCCCTCGCGCGCATCCTTCAGATGCTCTTGATGATGAAGACGGTTTTGTCGTCAATCTCGTCTGCGTGTCCAGCTTCCCGCAGCAGATGATCCTGCTCGATGGCGTACGCCAGAACAGCCCCGCATATCTCGGATGCGCTTCCCGTGGCCGCTTTCGCGATGATCTTCTCGATGCGGCGCTTCTCCGTCTCGTCGCTGCCATCGAAGACGCCATCGGTGTAGAGGAAAAGAATGTCTCCCCGGCCCATCAGCGTGAGTTCCGCCAGATCCGAGGAGCTGATCTGGTTTTTGCGGGACTTCACCGAGATGTATTTGTTTCTGTCCGGGTGGTCCTCGGGAATTTCCAGCCCAAGGGCCATGAACTGCGCCATGCTGCCCTCCCCGATCTCCATGAACCTGCCGTACTGGGCAGAGAAAACCAGCGGCGGGGGGTGCCCGAAATTCACAAAGCGGAAGAGGCCGTCGGGACGGATCTCGCCATAAAGCAGGGTCGCGATTTCGCGCGAGCTGGCGTCCAGATCGCCTCCCAGGGCATTTCGTGCCGTGGACGACTGGGCCAGCCTCAGGTTGAGCCGTTCGAACAGCACGGGCGTGGTGGTTCCGGTCCGGTCCAGCTCCGCCATCATGAATGCATGCAGCGTGTCGTGCACCGTCGATGCGATCTTGGCTGCGATGATTCCGTGCCCCTGGGCATCGACGATCAGGACGCCGGCGGTCGCCTGCAGGTCCTGGAGGTTCTCCGCCACCCGAAGCTGCTCGGAGCTTTTGGCTTTTCTGTAAGCCAGCCCGTCGGCTTCCGTATATCCTGGGCGGGAAGCGAGCCACGCGACATGCACATCCACTTCGTTCCGTGGCGGCGTTCCAGGCGGCAGCGGCGCCAGATATATCTGGGAGAGCTGCTGCGCGTGCTCGATACGAGCCTCAACGTTATAACGCTGCTCGAAATTGATGTACTCGAAGACGTCTCCCCCAACGGTAGCGGCGGGAACCGTGCTGCCGTGCATTTCGATGCCGGGCAGACGGGGAATCGCACCCTCTACGGGTAGCAGCTTGTTGCGGAGGTACTCGTCGATCGTCAGGGTTGCCAATGGGAAACTCGTCAATCGGAAGATAACATGATCCGCGCCGCCGCAAAAAATCCTCGTGGCGACCCCCTGGTTCAGGACGTTGTAGTCGATCTCACGGTCGCGCTGGGCCTCTATCTCATTGCGCATCAGCGCATTCTCGCTGCTGCGTCAGCGCCGGCCGATATCCTCCGACATCTGCTCCAGTTGGATACTTTCAAGGCTGCGTCCCGCCGTTTCCGGTAGCCCGCGGATGGTGAGCACGAAGGCAATGACTCCGAATCCGGCAAAGATTTCAAAAACCATACCCGCCCCGACGGCCAACAGGACAGGGAAGAGCAGAGACACGACGAAGTTGGTCGCCCAGTTCAGGAAAACAGCCGCGCCCATGGCGGTTCCACGAACGTGCAGGGGCAGGAGCTCCGGCAACATCACCCAGACCAGAGGGCCCCAGCTGATCGAAAATGCAAATTTAAAGACTGCCAGACACGCAACCGCTGCCGCTTTTCCGCCGGCGGAGTGCAGGCCGCTGCTGAAGAACACCACGCCAATGACCGCCATGCTGCCCGCCATCGCTGCCACTCCGCCCAGCATCAGGGGCCGGCGTCCCACGCGATCAACGATGCTCGCCGCAATCAGCGTGGCGACAATCGAGAGCGAGGCCAGGCCGACACTATTCAGAATCGCCACGGACCTGGCATATCCCGCGGCGCTCAGAATTGTGGGTGCGTAGTAGACGATTGTGTTGATGCCCACGAGTTGCTGGAATACCGCCAGCATGGCCGCCAGCAGCAGGCCGCGACGCACTCCTCGGTTCCGCCACAGCTGAACAATGGTCAGCCGCGCACCGGCCAGCCGAGCGCTGCGCATTTCGGCAACTTCCCGCTCAACTGCATCCGGGCCATGAATTCGGGAGAGGACAGCCCGCGCCTCCTCAATGCGGTCATGGACCACCAGCCAGCGCGGCGACTCGTCCTGGAACCACAAACCGGCCAGCATCAGCGCCGCGGGGACCGCCGCCAGCCCCAGCATCGCCCTCCAGTCGGCGCGGGCAGACAGCAGATAAGTAACCATGTAGGAGACGAATATCCCAATGGCAATCATCAGCTGGTTGAGCGAGGTCAGAGCGCCGCGGAATGCCGTCGGCGACATCTCCGCCAGGTAAAGCGGCACCAGTACCGACGAAACGCCAACCGCCAGCCCCAGCAGCAGGCGGAAACCAATCAGCACCGTCACCGAGGGCGCCAGTGCCGCGCCCAGCGCGCCGCCGGCGTAGACCTCGGCGGCCAGCAACAACAGCCGCCGGCGTCCGAAACGGTCGCTCAGGTAGCCAGCCGTGACGGCTCCGGCCAGCGCCCCAAAGACCAGCGAACTGACGACCAGACCCTGCTGCAGGGGCCGCAGCGCGAAATCCTTCCGGATAAACAGGATTGCGCCCGCGATGATCCCCGTGTCGTAGCCGAACAGCAATCCGCCGAGGGAGCCGATCAGGTACGTCCACAATCGACGCGGAAGCCCTCCGCCGAGGCGTGCCGGACCCGGTGCACCTCCCAACGATGGTTCAGCGTTCATCCGCGCAGCTTGCTCATTCTCAGCTCGTGCGCGCCATCGGCGCGGGCATATTCGTAGTACAGCCAGAGCTCATCGCCTACCGGCACAACGTCCTGGTAGCGTAAGGAGCCGGTGCTGTGAGGCGATACCACCCAGGGTCCGCCGGGGGTCAGTCGATGCCAGTGCCTGAGATCGTGGGAAATAGCCAGCCCGCAGCGCTCCTCATAGTTCTCCTCGGCTCCCGCGGAGCCGTCGTAGAAGCCAATCCACGCGCCTCCTGGAAGAGGAGCCATACTGTTCAGCCGCGCCTGATAGCGGTCCCAGCCTGAGCCGACCTCCAGCACCGTTCCCTGCCATTCGAAGTTGCGGCCATCCAGTCCGGTCGCCAGGCCAGTCGGATGAGTGGTGGCGCCGGTGTTGTAGATATCCGCGGTGGCGTGCGCCTGCGCGCGTTGCTTCTGATCCAGCGTTTCCGCGGATGCGAAGCTGGCAAACAGGTACACGGCCGGTCCCATGCGCAGGACATACGGATCCTTGATTCCCTCCGTCCCGGTTGAAGCCGCCGTCAGCACGGGTTTCGCCGTGCGCACATCGAAGGCATCCGGAGTATCGGCTTCGACACAATCGATCCTCCACCGATTGTCGGCGGGGTCTACGTAGCTCATGTACAGCAGATAGCCGCCCTTCTCGCCGGGCAACAGACAGAACCGCTCCATCGACGAGGTGCCAAGCTGCGACTTCTCCACGGCCCAGAGGTCGCGGAAATGAATGCCGTCCTCGCTGGCCGCCACAGCGCAGCGCCATCCCCGCTCGGTGGCCGGATTGCCACGGGGGTGCCGCTGGCGATACGTCATCAGGAAACGGCGCTGCTGCGGCTCATAGAGAACACCGGGGCAGCCAATCCAGTTCCCGGGGCCGGAGTTGTCCGGCTGCAAAATGACCGTCGACTGTTCGGGATCGAATCTGGAGAAAGCGCCAGGGATGCGATGCGCTGACGGAGAGAATGCGGACTGAGTCATGAATTCCACCTTGCGTAACATTTTGCACTGCGAGTCGGGATTTGTGACAGATGCCAGCGGCTCAGGCGATCCACTATGATGTTGGCCACCCTAACGCAGCAGGCAGGACTTACCGCAAACGCAATCGGAAAGGACATCCGGCCACATGGGAAAGCACAGGCTTGGCTCCCTCGTACTGACGATTCTTCTCGCAGCCGGGGCGATGGCTCAGGCGCAAACTCCGGGAATGCATCCCAAAAAGTTTCCATGGTCCAATGCGAGTCTCTCTCCGGGCGTTCGCGCCAATATGGTTCTGAAGCAGATGACGCTCGACGAGAAGATGCAGATGGTGCATGGGCTCGGCTGGCAGCTCATGTACAGCCATCCGGATTTCGGTCCGATCACGCGGTCGATTAAGTTTGCAGATTTCATTCCCGGCATCCCGCGGCTGGGCCTTCCCGATCTGCAGATGACCGACTCGGTCGTGGGCATTTCCAACGTTGGCGTCACGGGTCGCTACGCCACGCCTCTGCCGTCGGCTGAAGCCCAGGCGGCCGCCTGGGATCCATCGCTTTCGTCCGAAGTCGGAACGATGCTCGGACACGAGCTCCGGGCTTTGGGGTTCAACATGACCCTGGGCTGCGGAATCAATCTGATCCGCGAGCCGCGAGACGGCCGCACCTTTGAGTTCATGGGCGAAGATCCGCTGCTGGCCGGTACCCTGGCGGGCGAGGAGCTGAAGGCCATCAAGGCCGTCCATGTCATGACGGATTTAAAGCATTACGCCGTCAACGACCAGGATGCCGGCCGCTACACCCTGAACTCGGTGATCGGCAAACGCGCCATGCGCGAAAGCGACCTGCTGGCCTTTCAGATTGCCCTGAAAATCTCCGACGCGAACGCTGTGATGTGCTCCTACAACCGGGTTAATGGCGTCTACGCCTGCCAGAACCACTATCTGCTCACCGACGTACTGAAAAGAGATTTTGGTTTTAAGGGGTTCGTGCTTTCGGACTGGGGTGCGACCCAGAGCACAGTGAAGGCCGCGCTGGCGGGCCTCGACATGGAGATGCCGGGAGGCGAATCCTTTGGCGCGCCGCTGAAAAAGGCAGTGGAAGATGGCCAGGTGCCGATGTCCCGGCTGAACGACATGGTGCACCGCATTCTGCGCAGCGAGTTCGATGCGGGAATCGTCGATCATCCGCCGCATCCGCATTCGCCGAATGTGATGCGCGGCTTTGCTGTCGCTCAAAAAGTGGAAGAACGAGGGGCGGTGCTGCTGAAGAATGAGCATAGTCAGCTGCCTCTCAGCGCCGCCTCGATTGGCTCGATTGCCGTGATCGGCGGTCACGCGAACGCGGGCGTGATGTCGGGCGGAGGATCCTCGCAGGTATCGCCGCCGGGTGGCAATGCCGTTCCGCCGCCTCCGGCGCTGGCAAAGAATCCGCTGGCGGCTTTTCTGGCGCCGATTTACCAGCCATCCGCACCACTCAAGGGGATTCGTGCGATGGCTCCGCACGCGGAGGTCAAGTACAACTCGGGCACGGACCCGGCATCAGCGGCCGCCCTCGCCAGGTCTTCGCAGGTCGCGATTGTCTTTGCCGTGCAGCATGAATCGGAAGGCATGGACCTGCCGAATCTCTCGCTGCCCGGCAACCAGAATGCGCTGATTGAGTCCAACCCGCATACCATCGTCGTGCTGGAAACCGGTGGCGCCGTGCTCATGCCGTGGATCCATCAGGTGAGTGCCGTGCTGGAAGCCTGGTATCCGGGAATTCGCGCGTCGCAGGCCATCGCCGATCTGCTCTTCGGCAAAGTCGATCCCTCCGGCCGGCTG
>JAJZJJ010000147.1 GCA_021810175.1 Acidobacteriota bacterium
CCGGCGATGGTGTCGCTGATCCGGCGGCTCGCGGAGCAGGATATTGCCTACCGGGCCGAGGACGGCTCCTGGTATTTCAGGATTGCGCGCTTCCCCGAGTACGGCAAGCTTTCGAAGAAGGACTTCGGCGGGATCAACGACGGCGCACGCATCGACGTGGACGAGTACGAGAAGGATTCGGCCAGGGATTTCGCGCTGTGGAAGGCTCCCAAACCCGGCGAGCACCAATGGGAAACGGAACTGGGTCCGGGACGGCCGGGCTGGCACATTGAATGCTCGGCCATGGCCATGCAGTACCTGGGAGACAGCTTCGACCTGCACGCGGGCGGCGAAGACCTGACCTTTCCGCACCACGAGAATGAGATTGCCCAGTCCGAGTCGGCTTCGCACCAGCCGTTTGCCCGGCACTGGTTCCACGTGCGGTTTCTGCTGGTGGAAGGCCGCAAGATGGCGAAGTCCGAGGGGAACTTCTTTACGCTGCGGGATCTGCTGCTGAAGGGGTACAAGGCTTCGGCGATCCGGATGCTGCTGATTGCGGTTCCGTACCGGCAGCAACTGAACTTTACCTTTGAAGGGCTGACCGCCGAGACGATGGCCGTGGAACGGCTGCGGACCTTTAAGGAGCGCGTGGAGACGACGGCATGGCCGGAGCATGCGGCAAACGCGGCCGGAGAGGTAACCAAGTCGGCGCGCGAGGCGCGGACACGGTTCTTTGCGGCTCTGGCCGACGATTTGAACACGGCCGAGGCGCGGGCCGCCATCTTTGAGATGGTGCGCTTTGCGAATACCCAGGCCGACGCGGGGCGCTTCTATGCGAGCGATCGCGCGGAGGTGCTGGAGACGCTGCGGGAGTTCGACCGGGTTTTTGCCGTGCTGAAAGACCACGACGCGGAATGGACGCAGTTCACGCTCGACTGGGCCGAAGGGGAGGGCCGACTGAACGAGGCGGCTCCCGAGGTGCTGGCGCGACAGGGGCTGACCGACGAGGCGATTCAGAAACTGGTGGACGAGCGCAGCCAGGCCAAGCGAACACGCAATTTTGCCCGGGCGGACCAGATTCGCAATGAGCTGGCGGCGAAGGGCATCGTGATTGAGGACTCAAAAGACGGGGTTCGCTGGAAACGCAAGTAGCGGCGGGGTTTGCCTGCCGAAGACGGGAGAAGGCCCGCTTCCTGAGGGAAGCGGGCCTTTTTGCATTTCCGAAGGGAGCGAGTCTTAAGATTGTCACGACGATTCGATAGAGAACTTCATTTTCTTAATGCTTATATTGACTTTCTTCAGTTTTAGGCGCATTGTGGTTCCTGTTGAGTGAGGACAGCGATGGCTGAGAAGAACAAGACGGCTTCCGAGTGGCAGGAACTGACCCGACTCACCCAGGGGCAGGCGATTGTGGTGGAGCGGGTGCGGCTGGCGGATCGCGATGTGGCGATTGAGGGGGCATTTGAGCTGCCGCAACTGGCGCGGCTGAACGCCGAGGATCAGATATTTGTGGTGGCATTCCTGCGGAGCCACGGATCGATCAAGGAAATGGAGCAGATTTTCGGGGTGAGTTACCCGACGATCAAAGCGCGGCTGAACCGGATCGCAGGGAGCCTGGAGTTTGTGGAGACGAATCCGGCGCCGCCTCGCGGAGAGGTTCTGGAGCGGCTGAAACAGGGCGAAATTACGGCGGCGGAGGCGATTCGGGAACTGGAGGCGCTGCGATGATTCCCAATGTAGCGCTGATTCAGGTCCAGAATCCGCACTGGCGCGGAATTCGGCTGTGGGTGCCTCTGTTTCTGCTGTGGATTCCGCTGCTGCTGCTGTCGCCGCTGATCCTGCTGGTGGTTCTCGGGCTGTGCCTGGCGGGGCGGATCGGACCGTGGCGCGCGGTGCGGGTGCTGTGGGGCGTGGTGTGCGCGCTGCCGGGAACCGACGTGCAGGTGGATTCAGGCGGCAACCATGTGGTGGTTCGGATTCGGTAGGACAGAGATGGACAGAGATCGACGCAACATTTTGCATCTGGTGGCCTGCGGACGCGTGACGGCTGCGGAAGCCGAGCGGTTGCTGACGGTGTGGAACGAGCAGCGCGAGTTGGCGTGGGTGGCGGCACTGTGCGTGGGCATGGCGCTGCTGGGCGAGCTGGGGCGGTGGATTCCGCCGGCGGCGCACTGGCTGGGCGCTCAGGCGCTTGCGCACCGGACGCTTTGGACGATTCAGCACTGGACAGGAGGAAAAGGATGATGAGCGAAGAACGGAAGCAGATTCTGGAGATGCTGGCTGCGGGGAAGATTACCGCGGACGAGGCGGAGCGGCTGATTGCCGCTCTCGAAGCAGGCGCGAGCCAGCCGCCAGCCCAAAGCGGGGGCGGCGCAGGCAAAGAGGAAAAGAAGGCGCGGGCAAAGTATTTGCGAGTGCTGGTGGAGGCCGACGAGTCCATGACGGGGCTAAAGGGCGGAATGACAACGGTGAACGTACGGGTTCCAATGCAGCTGCTTCGAGCCGGAGTCCGGCTGGCGAGCCTGGTGCCGGCGCAGGCTCACGAGCAGCTGGACGAGGCGCTGAACCGGCATGGAGTTCCGCTGACGCTGTCGCAGATCAGGCCGGAAAACCTGGAAGAGCTGATCGACCACCTCGAAGATCTGACCGTGGATGTGGATGGCAAGGACGGGAACACCACCAAGGTGCGCGTGTTCTGCGAATAGCCCGGTAGCCTCAGCCGGCGGCTGCCGATGAGCTGCTGCTCTGGGTGGTGGCGCGGATGGCGTAGTGAAATCCGGAAAGAACGGTGAGGACAACCGTGGCGGCAAGACTGCCGTTGCGAATGAAGACCACCCAGGCGGGGTGCCAGAAGCGGGCCAGCAGGACGGCGGAAACCGCGAGGATCTGCGCGACGGTGTTGGCCTTACCAAAGATGCTGGGGCCGAAGTTGCGAATGGATGTGGTGGCGTAGAGGACGGCCGCAACCATCAGTATGCCGAGGTCGCGGGCAAAGACCAGGACCGTGACCAGCAGCGAGATAAGGCCCTCGTGGTGGAGAACGAGAAACAGGGTGCTGAGAAGGAGCTTGTCCACGACGGGGTCGAGATATTGACCGAGCATGGTGCGCTGATGGAGCATACGGGCCAGCAGTCCGTCGAGCGCATCGGTGACGCCGGCCGTGACAAAGAGACTGAACGCCAGCTCATTGCGGTGGTCCAGCACGGCCAGCACCAGGAAAGGAGCCAGGCAGAGCCGCAGGAGACTCAGCAGGTTGGGGGCGGCACGCATCTGGCCAATGCCGATGCGATTGGCCGCCCGATCAGCCAAAGTTGGCGTAGATGGGTTCACGGAACTCTCATGGTAATGTATGCGGGCACGCCGTGGGGAGAGCTGCGGAAAAACAGTGCCCCGCTCGTGGGCCGGAGGAGTAGGATGACCAGCGAAAAATGCGCTTTCCCTGTTATGATAAAGGAGTTGTTGCTCCCGCATGTAGGCGCGTAGCTCAGTTGGTTAGAGCGCTACCTTGACACGGTAGAGGTCAGGAGTTCGAGTCTCCTCGTGCCTACCATTCCCAAACAAAGCAAAGCAATTGTGGACGTGACCTCTGCCGTCGCACCCCCTTCTGGCGTGCTGAAGGGCGCTCAAGAATCGAGTCGCTGAACAGACCGCGAACCGCCGCGGCGTTTGGCAGCGGCCTGCTGGAACAGAGCGTCTGCCGAGCGCGAATATGCCCAGGCCGGGAATTGGCCAGCGAGAACACCGACGCAGCGCGCTCCCGAGAAGTTTCCGGACCTGGCGCAGAAGAACTCCGTATGGCCAGCCCTCACCGGCTCTGAGAGGAGGCGACTTCCTCGATCTCCGCAACGACATCGTTCGCAACATTTGTCGCGGCGTCGGCATCTGCGCGTCGCCTTCGCATCCTTATGCAAACCGCATAGGTGATGGCACCAGCTACGACGGGGACCACGAAGAAGAGAATGCGCAGAAGCGTTCTGATTTCGGCAACGGAGCCGCTGGTGGCCACGGCGATCACATCGTCGCCGCCGGCAAAGAAGAGGACCGCGAGCATTCCGAGGACCGCGCATCCCAGAGCAGTGTAGAAGGGCTGCTGATACGGAAGGCGCAGGACGTTATGCCGGCGAAAGTCGCCGGAGAGGAGCTTCTCCATGAAGGGCCATGCATAAAGGCCGATGAAGAGGGAGGCGGGAAAGAACAGACCTGGCCAGAAAACCTCTGGAACGAGGTATCCGTCGATGCGGAAATTCACGCCCGGAAAGAGGCGCATGGCACCTTCAACCCAGCCGAGATACCAGTCAGGCTGGGCGCCGGGAATGACGGCGACAGGGCTGTAGGGCCCGTAGACCCAGACGGGGTCGATCTGGACGACGCCGCCCAACAAGGCAATGAAGGCAAAGACCAGCAGAAAGAGGCCGAGGGATTTGAGGGTATAGGCGGGCCACAAACGCGAGCCAACGATGAGCCGGTCGGTGCGGCGGGGGCCGGGATAATTCGTGTGCATCTGACGCCAGATGATGGACAGGTGGGCGACAAGGAGGGCGGCGATGAGGCCAGGAACCAGGAAGATATGCAGAGCGAAAAATCTGGGGTTGGTTGCGCCCACCGGAACGGTGCCTCCAAAGACGATGAAGGTGATCCAGGGACCGATGACGGGGGTTGAAAGAAGGATGGCGTAGCCGATGCGCAGCCCCTCGCCGGAGAGCAGGTCGCCGCCGATGGAGTATCCGAAGTAGCCGTTGGCAAGGGCGAGGAGAAGCAGCGTAAGGCCGATGAGCCAGTTGATCTCGCGCGGTTTGCGATAGGCGCTGGTGAAGTAGATCCGCAACAGGTGGGCGACGATCGCGACGATGAAGATATCGCATGCCCAGTGGTGCATCTGGCGGATGAGCAGGCCGCCGGGAACGTCGAAACTGATATGCAGGAGCGAGCGGTAGGCGGCCGACATTTTGACGCCGTCCAGCGGTTCGTAACTGCCGTGGTAGATGACGGAGGTGGTGGAGTCCTTGAAGAACATCGCGAGCCAGGCGCCGGTAACGACGAGGATCACGAAGGAATAGAGGGCGATCTCCCCGAGCATGAAGGACCAGTGGTCGGGAAAGACATGGTTGAAGGCTTTGCGGGCGAACTTTGCGAGACGCAGCCTGCTGTCGAGAAAGCGACCGGATTCTACGATGGCCATGGCATCCCCCAGAAGCCCGGCCCGGGCGGATCGGTAAAGCCTCCGCCGGCGCGAAGAAAGCCGTCCGAATCCACGTAGAGCGGCAACTGCGGCAGCGGCCTCGCGGCCGGACCGCCCGTGGGCTGAGCTCCGTCGAGCACATCGAAGGTGGACTGATGACAGGGACACATGAGCTGGTGGGAAGTGGTTTCGTAGAGGCCCACGTTGCATCCGGCGTGGGTGCAGATTCGCGAGTAGGCGAGGTTGCCGCCGGGCGCCCAGCCGGTACGGCTGGCGGGCAGACGCAGCAGATCGGAGTGGACGCGGACGAGAACGGTCTGGGACTTCTCCGAGCCGATGCTGTCTTCCGGGAAGACGACGGTGGTGCTGCCGGGGCGAAGCGTATCCACGGAGACCGGCTTGCCATCGAGGGTCATGAGGCGCTGGCCGCGCTTCCAGACTCTGGTGTAGAGCGCGGTGGAGGGCGGGAAGCCGAGGGAGCGGAGAATTGAAACCACCATGGTGGCGAGAAGGCCTGCGCCGGCGAATCCGGCCCACTGAAGCAGGCGGCGGCGACGTACATCCGCCCAGCCAGCCTGGAACTCGTCGAATGCTCGCTCGCGTTCGGGCGCGGGCGATGGGAACTCTTCGCGCGGGTCGATCGCTTCCTTTCGGATGGTGAGCCGATGCGACCAGAAGACAAGGGCCGCGCCAAAGCCGGCGAAGAAAGCGGCCAGGCAGGAACCGAGGAGCAGGTTGTTGCCGCCGGTCCAGTAGATGACCATGAATCCGGCGGCTCCGGCGACACCGAGAGCCAAAGCGCAGAGGACCAGCAGTGTTCCCGATTGCTGACGTTTCTGCAGATCGACGCCCTCTTCGAGGTCGAGATTCCGGTCTCCGGCGCGGCCGCTCAGATCGCGATGCGCAGAGGGATCGGTCTCCGGCGCAGGCTGGTGTTCGGCAAGGCGGTGGAAAGCGACGATCGATGCGTCGACGACTTCGCGCCCGGCGTCCGCGGTCTCCTTCAACATGCGGGCAGCATCGCTCTTCGGCTCGGCGGACGGGGATGGGCCTTTAGGGCGCAGCAGCGCGCCGGCGGCGGATTTCACCACCTTCCAGGTAAGAACGCCGCCAACAACGAGCCAGCTGACGGCGCGGGCCTTTCTGTCTTCCTGTTCGCTCATCCCTTTCCCCCTCTTTCAATCCACATGGAGGCGGCGATGATGCAGAACATCGCCACCCAGGCAGCAAAACCTTCGGCCACAGGACCGTACCAATTCATGGGCGAGCCGCCGGGAGCCGGCGGATGCTGAACGTAGCGAATGTAGTCGACAATGGACGCGACCTGATGGTTGCTGAGCACGGACGCGGGAAACCGCGGCATGGGTCCGGGGCCCCAGCGAATGGCTCCTGCGATGAGTGCTCGCGATTTGCGGGACAGATCGGGCGCGTTCACCCCGGTAAAGGCGAGCGCGCCGCCGCGTACAGCAGTGCGATGGCAGGCGGCGCAGTAGACGCGAAAGAGGACACCGCCGCGGCTGAGATTGCCACCGTTCAGAGGAATGGTGGCGATCTTCTGCGTCACATAGTGGGCGACGCTGCGGATGTCCGGCACGGAAAGGACCTGGGAGAAAGCCGGCATGTGGCTGGGTCCGGTTTCGATTGCCGTCATTACCTGGCCGAGGTTGTGCTCGGCCTGCAGGTTCGGTCCGGCAATGGTGACGACAGCGCTCCTGCCCTGACCACGATCGCCGTGACAGACGGCGCAATGCTGCTGGAAGATCTGTTGTCCGCGGCCGGTCGGGACGTTCGGCGCCTGCTGGCCCCAGCCGGCGGAAACCAACAACAGCGGCAGAAACGCAGC
>JAJZJJ010000148.1 GCA_021810175.1 Acidobacteriota bacterium
AGGATCATCCGGCGGCGCCAGCTTGGCCAGCAGGTTTGAAACGTAGATCCATTTCCCGTTCGCGGAAAGATCCACGTACTCGGGAAAATGTCCGGCCGCAAGCCGCTTGATTTCCTGACCCGTCGAAAGATTGATCACCGAAATGTCGTCGCCGAGCGTGTTTGCCGTGTAGAGAAACTTCCCGGCGCGGTCCGTCGTGACTCCTACAGGGTCCCAGCCGGCCTTCAGTGTCCGGACGACGTGCAGCGTGCCGGCATCAATCACTGAGACTGAATTGCTCCACTCATTCGTCACGTACAGCGTCTTGCCGTCCGGAGACAAGGCAATCCCCTCCGGCCTGCGGCCCACTCGAACCATGCCCACGACCTGCCGGTTGTGCGTGTTGACCACCAGCACCCGGTCGAGCCCCTCGCAAACCACGTACAGCCGTTTCCCGCCCGGAGACATCGCTAGCGCAACGGGATCCAGATAACGAATCTTCGGGTTCCATCTCGTGCTCCACGTCGACGCCGCGACAGGGGTCTGATGCCAGCACAATCCGGTGACAGTCAGACAAGAGACGATCACGGGAATCCAGAGGGAAGTCCATCTCGTGCTTGCTTTTGCCTTTCTGTTCACCAGACGCATCTTCATTTGCCCTTCTTTACGGCTTCAGTTGGCTGCGCAGCAGCGGGTTCCTTTACGGTCAGGATCTGATCGGCCTTGATGTGCTCGAGTTTTTGAACGATTCCGCTCGGCCAGCGAATGGTCAGCTCATCTACTTCCGTGTGCTGGCCCAGCCCAAAGTGCGGCCGCGGGTCATTTTGCGAGAGATAGCCGGACTCCGAACCAGCCTGGACGTACTGGTGCTGGCCTCCCGCAACAGCCTCCAGGCTTGCCCCGTAGCCGTCGCGATTACTCACCGTTCCTTCCAGCTTGATGGTCAGCCAGTGGTTCCGCTTTCCTTCAGGCGGGGTATTGTGCAGCAGAATCCCCTTGGAACCCAGCGTGGTAATGAACGCGTCGACGTATCCGTCATTGTCGTAATCCGCAAAGGCGGCGCAACGGCTCACATGCCGCTGTTGAAAGAAGCTCCCGGCCTGGGTGGAAACATCGGAGAACGTGCCGTTGCCGTTGTTCCGCAGCAGGTTGCTCTGCATGGGAATCAGCCACGTCAGCCCGCCGTTCACGATAAAGAGATCCTTCCAGCCGTCGTTGTCGAAATCCAGGAAGCCATCGCCCCAGCCCACGTACTGACCGGTGACGGCTCCAATGCCGGATTGATTCGTCACATCCGTGAAGAAGCCTTTGCCGGAATTGTGATAGAGGCGATGGAAATGAGCATCGGAAACAAACAGGTCCTGCCAGCCATCGTTATCGTAGTCAGCAAAGATCGGCCCCATCGCCGTGGTCGCTTCGCCGTTCTGGCCATAGGCAACGTAGGCTTCAATCGCAACGTTCGTAAAGGTCCCGTTGTGATTGTTGTGGTAGAGATAGCTGGGCATGGTGTCGTTGGCCACGTAAATATCCGGCCAGCCATCGTTGTCATAATCCCCAACCGTCACGCCCATCGCACGGCCCGGGATCGCGGCAATCCCCGACTCGCGGGACACGTCCGTAAACGTCCCGTCACCGTTGTTGTGAAACAGCCGGTTGAATTCGGGATCGTAGCCCAGCGGCCCCGGATAATGATTGCCGGGATAGAACTGCCGGTAGCTGTTGACGAACCGGATGTAGTTGCCGACGAAAAGATCCAGGTGCCCGTCGCGGTCGTAATCCAGAAATGCCGCTCCCACCCCAAAGAACGGATTTTCAACGCCCGCATCCGCCGTAACATCGGTAAAAGTTCCGTCACCGTTGTTGTGGTAGAGGATGGAAGACTGGTAGCCCGTCACATAAATGTCAGGGAAACCATCATTGTCAAAATCCCCCACCGTGACGCCCGTCGCCAGGCCTTTCCCGGCGACGCCGGCCTCTTGCGTCACATCCGTAAAGGTCCCGTCGCCGTTGTTGCGATAGAGATGGTTTGTCGCATGAATGCCGTCCGGAGAGGAATGATTCGTCAGGCCCTCCATGTACCGGCCATTGGCGACGTAAAGATCGAGGAGGCCGTCGTTGTTGTAATCAATCCACGCACAGCCGGAACCCGTACCTTCCAGCAGCGAGCTCAGCTCCTTCTCGCCAAACGAATGCCGGTATTGGATACCGGACTTCGCGGTCACATCCACAAACTGAGGGAGTGGAACGGCGAGGCCGGCCGGCCCAGGCAGTCCCTGGCCCAATAGTCCACGGGCAGCCCATAACGGTCCTGCAGCCGTGGCCAGCGTTACAAATTTGCGTCGGGAAATCCTCATCTGCTCCTCAATGTTTTTGCGGCTGCGTATGCACAGGCAGCCCTATCGGAATGGGTGTATGGAAACTCTTCAGCGCGAGCGGGAAGTGGTCTTGCGGCACAATCGCTTCGTTCGCATGGCATCCCAGGCACGCCACGTCTTCGCCCTTGCCCGCCCAGACCCAGCTCTTCTGCGCGCGAATCACCGAGCCGTTGGCGCTCAGCAGCTCAAACCGGATCGCCTCGTCTGCCGGAACCTTGATATAGAAAGAGCCATCACTCGCGACGGCAGCCTCGCCAAGAACATGCTCCATGTGATCCTCCGCCCCGAGCGCAACCACCCGCACCTTGGCGATATGACTCGCCAGATGCCCATTGGGAGCGCCGGAAGAAAGATAGGAGTTCAAACACACGATTCGTCCGTAGTCCCAATTCAGATGAAGCATGCTCGGGAAATACAGCGGAACCGCGCGCGGCTCTACCGGTACCGCCTCAACACTGGAGAATTTCGGGTTGCTGTAGATCTCCCTGCCCGCGGATCTCTTCGCAAGATGAAAGACGTAGAGCCCGAACTTGCCGCCCCCTCCAGACGCTCCAGCGTCTCTGCGGGCCACCACGAGGTTGTCTCCATCCAGAACGTGCGCTGACCAGTAGACAGAACTCGGTGACGTGAGCACGGAATTGTGCAATGCTCCCGGACGCAACCAGGCCAGCTCGCCGCCCGTCATCCGGCCCGCCGGATCGTGCCGCTTCACAAACAACACTGTGCCGTTGCCAAGCTCGGTTGCGCCAGATCGTAAATAGTCCGGCTGGCTGCCCCAGCGAAACAGGAAGAGCCCGGTACCATCCGGCCGCAGCGTATAGAACACGCGCGAGTCATCGTCCTTGCCTCCGGACACCAGCGAACCTTCGGCAGAAACAAGCAGCCGCCCGCTCTGCAGCACCGTCTCAACTTCATAGTTCCCGGGACCGAATGTAATCGCGTGAGGATCCGCCCCGTTCGCTTCCGAAACATAGATCGCTGACCTTTGCCCGGATCCCTTTCCCGTAACTACCGTGTAAACAATCTGTCCATGGGGCAGATAGGCCGGCTGAAAACACTCTCCCAGGCAATCCGTAATCTGCCGCAGGCCCGAGCCGCCCACCTTCATTTCCCAGATTTGCCAATGCGCCCCGCGGCTCTTCTGCCCCGCGAAGAGAACGGTGCTCGCGTCGAAGGACACCCGAGGATCGGCAACCGCATAGAAACCCGGCGTCAGATTCGCCGCCGAAGAAGCAGGCGCTCCCGGCACGTAACGAACCAGGTGGCTCCCCTGCGGGAAACGCCCCGTCAACTCGCCCGGCACCACCGTCGGAGCTGCAACAAACAGGATGGCGGGCAGTCTGCCCGCTCTGTTCGCCTGCAGCGACACCGGCCGCGTCTTCGGCACACCAAACCCGAAGCCGAGACTCAGGAAACAACTGAGAATGAGAAAAGGCCACAATCGCTTCATGAAATACTCATGGCCTCGTGCGGCGTGCCTGCGTGCCCACAAGCCACAAGCCGAAAGAAGGATTGCCGCCTCCCGATCGCCCTGCGGATGCGCAAATCGCGCTGCAAATAGCGGTCAGAAACACATCGCGGACCACAATTTGCATCGTGGTCACAGACAACTTCATCAATGGCGTAGATCAGCTCCAGATCCAACCTCCACCCGGACTCTTCCGGTTGCATGGTTTATCTCTTGCTGACTCCAAATCCCACGAAATTTGCAACAACAGCCGTCATGCGCAGTTCGACGGCAACCGGCCCGCTCTTATTCCTCTTTTTGGGAACCTAACGAACTCGTTATCTGGTAGTTGGTAAACCATAAGAGCCGGGTCCGGGCACCCGATGTGATGCAAATCACAATGCGTTTGTGATGTACGTCACAAACAGACTGTGATTTATGTCACAGACAAGCGATGCAGCTGTCGGCCCGCCCCTCGCGCCGCCCCAGGCGTTATCATCAAAGATGACGCATCGTTTGGGAATGCAGCCCGAGCTGTATGCCCCTGCCGCCAGCCATGGAAATCTGTACTTTCGCGCTCCTCGCGCTTTCACGCACCACCTTGACGCAGCACTCTCCCCGCCGTATGCCCGCACCGGCAGGAAACACACAGGAATCGGCCCCAGGTGTCTGACTCTCTTTCCCAGGCCATCGCGCAATCGTGGAACATCCCGCTCCTTCCCACGATCGGATCCATCGTGCTGGCAGCGATTTACGTTCGTGGCTGGCGTCTCGCCCATGCCACTCGCGCCCGCGAGCTCCCGCCCTGGCGCATGCTCTGCTTCCTCTCCGGCATCGCCATCGCCTGGCTCGCCATCGCCTCGCCTCTCGACGCTCTCGGCCAGTTCCTGCTCTTCGCCCACATGACGCAGCACGTCCTGCTCATGTCCGTCGCGCCGCTGCTCATTGTGCTCGGTGCGCCTACGGTCCCCATTCTGCGCGGACTGCCGCGCTCCTTCGTCAAAAACGACCTCGCCCCCTGGATGAACTCCAAAGCCTTCCATTGGCTGCAGGATCTCGTCACCCATCCCGCCTTTGTCTGGATCATCACCAATCTTTCCTTCGTCCTCTGGCATGTGCCCGCCGCCTACGAACTCGCGCTGCGCAACAATACCTGGCACGACGTCGAACACGCCTGCTTCTTCTTCACCTTCCTCGCCTTCTGGTGGATCGTGCTGCAGCCCTGGCCCAGCCGCAGCCGCTGGTCGCGCTGGTTTGTCCTGCCTTTCCTCGCTGGAGCGGAGCTGATCAACACCGGCGTCTCGCTCTTCCTGGTCTTTTACGGCAAGGTCGTCTATCCCACCTACGCGCAGGTCCCGCGCATCTTCGGCATCAGCCCGCTCATTGATCAGACCGCCGCTGGCGCCGAGATGTGGGTCATGGGCTCCATGGCCTTCTGGATTCCGCTCATGGTCATCACCATGCAGCTGCTCTCGCCCGGCCGCCGCAGCAGGATGGCCTTTGCCTATCAGCGCACGCACGCTCGCGTTCGCCGCCCTGCGCCCAGGCCCTTCGATCTGCTTGCCACGCCCATCCTCGGCCCCATGCTGCGCTCGCGCTTTGGCCGCGCCGGCCTCCAAAGCCTCACGCTGCTGCTCATCGCCGCGCTCATTCTCGATGGCATCCACGGCACCCCGCTCAGCGGCCTCAACCTCGCCGGCTCCGTGCTCTGGAATATCCTCCGGCCCTTCAACCTGCTGCTCTTCTTCATCGCCGGCAATCTCTTCTGCATGGCATGCCCCTTCACGCTGCCGCGCGAACTCGCCCGCTTCTTCGGCCTCGGCAAACTTCGCTTCCCCAGCTGGCTCAGGAACAAATGGCCCGCCACCATCCTGCTCGTCATCTTCTTCTGGACCTACGAGCACTTTGCCCTCTGGAACTCGCCGCTCTACACCGCTTATGTGCTCATCGCCTACATTGTCGCGGTCTTTGTTATCGACTCCGTCTTCCGCGGCGCAAACTTCTGCAAATACGTCTGCCCCATCGGACAGTTCAACTTCTTCGCATCGCTCATCTCCCCGCTCGACCTCGGCGTAAAGAGCCAGCAAGTCTGCTCCAGCTGCTCCTCGCGCGACTGCATCCGCGGCAACGAAACCCAGCGCGGCTGCGAGCTGCAGCTTTATCTGCCCACCAAGGTCGGCAACATGGACTGCACCATGTGCATGGACTGCGTCAAGGCATGCCCCACCGACAATATCGCCATCACGCTGCAGTCCCCCATGCGCGACCTTACGCGCAATCCCGTCCGCTCCTCGCTCCGCAAATTCTCCAATCGTTTTGACGTCGCCGTCCTCGTCCTCCTCCTCAGTGTCGGCTCCATCTTCAACGCCGGCGTCATGATCGCGCCCGTCGTCGATCGCCTCGAAGCACTCGAAGCCGCGCACTCTTTCCTCGCCACCAACCTCGGCACGCTGCTCATGGCCGCTGCAGTGTTCACCGCGCTCCTCGCCCTCTGCATGGTCATCGCCAAGGCATTGCAAATCTTCTCCAATCAATCCAGTCCCCGCACCATCTTCTGCCGCTTCGCCTTCGCCATGGTCCCCCTCGGACTCGCCATGTGGGCCGCGCACCTCACCTTCCACTTCGTCACCGCCACTTCCACATTCCTACCCTCCGTCCAGCATGCATGGCACGCCCTCACCGGCGCAGCCCACCACCACGCCGCATCCATGCAGTCCATGGCCAACATGCCCGGCATGAACATGCAAAGCATGCAGTCCATGACATCCATGCCCGCCATGGACATGATCAGCAAACCCTCCCAGCTCATGCTCATTCCCGGAGCCAAGGGTATCAACCTCTTCAGCCTCCAGATCTGGATGCTCGATCTCGGCCTGCTCCTCACCCTCTACGCCGGCTGGCGCCTGGTCCGCGAGATGACTACCACCGTCCGCAACGCCGCTGCCATGCTCACCATCTGGGCCCTCAGCAGCACAGCCTTTTACGCCATCTGCCTCTGGATCTACACCCAGCCGATGGAAATGCGCGGGATGGGAATGTGATGACCAGGCGCTATTTGCTACTCATACTGTTACTCATCCTCACCGGCCGGGCCTTCGCCGATGGCGGACGCCTCCAGTTCCGCAAGCCCGCCGGCCCCTTCACCGTCACGCTCTTCACCACGCCCGACCCGCTCACCCGGGGCCGCGCCG
>JAJZJJ010000149.1 GCA_021810175.1 Acidobacteriota bacterium
CGGCAATCAGTCTCGCCCGCTGACAGGTCGGGATATTTCTGGCTGTGCCAGTGCCCGCCACGCTGTCGGCGCGGAGGCGAGGCCGCGCGTCTTATCGGACTAAATCATATGGATATAATGAATTGAATCGTCATTAATCGTATTCATCGCCACAGCCTCTGCGGCGGTCCAGAACACATTTTGCCGGAATCTGTCCGTCAACTGATCCACAGCGCGAACCCCCAGGAGACTCCTCATGTCTGCGCAGCTCCCGCTTCGTCTCTTGCGCATTCTTCGACTGGCAAAACTGGTGCTGGTTCTGTTGCTGCTGATGACAGCGACCTTCGTGCAGGCCCAGGAAGCGTCGAGCCTAATCGGCACCGTGACGGATGCCTCGGGTGCGGCTATCTCCGGTGCTCATATCACCGTCCAGAACCTCGGTACAGGAGCCAGACGCACCACGGTTTCCGGTCGTGAGGGCCAATATGAAGTCCTTTCGCTGTCTGCCGGACGCTACCGCATCCTCGCCCGCAAGCATGGCTTCGCGCGGGAAGTTCGCACCGGCATCCATCTCGCCGTCGGCCAGTCCGCCACGGCGAATCTCATCCTGCACATCGGCAGCGTTCGCCAGCAGGTCACTGTTCACGCCGACGCATCCCCCATCAGCCTCACCACCTCTGACATCTCCGGCCTCGTCGGCCAGCGCCAGGTCCGCAACCTGCCGCTCAACGGACGCAGTTATGACGAACTCATGACGCTCGACCCGGGCATCGTCAACTACACGTCGCAAAAGACCGGCGGGATCGGCGTCTCCAACTCCACCGTCGGCAACAACTTTGCCGTCTCCGGCAATCGTCCGCAACAGAACCTCTATCTCCTGAATGGCATCGAGTTCACCGGCGCTGCCGAGGTGAACATGCAACCCGGCGGGGTCAGCGAGGAACTCCTCGGCGTGGACGCTGTTCGCGAATTCAATGTCCTCCGCGATAATTACGGGGCCGAGTACGGCAAGCGTCCCGGTGCGCAGGTCCTGATCGTCACCCAGAGCGGTACCAACCACTTCCACGGCAGCGTCTATGAGTTTCTCCGCAACAACGTCCTTGACGCGCCCAATTACTTTGACAGAGGCTCCGCGCCGCCATTCCAGCGCAACCAGTTCGGCGCGGCGCTCGGCGGACCGCTCCAGCGCAACAGGACCTTCCTTTTCGGCAATTACGAGGGTTTCCGCCAGCACCTGCACCAGACCGGCGTCGATCTTGTCCCTGATGCCAACGCGCGTCTTGGCCTGCTCCCGTGCAGGCTCGTCAGCCCTACGCCCAATCCGTGCCCGGCGTCCGGCCTCGTCCGTGTCGGCATCGCTCCCGGCGTCGCACCGCTGCTCCATCTGTGGCCCATGCCCAGCCCCGGCGCGCCGGACTTTGGCGGTATCTCCGAGGCCTTCAACAGTCCGCTACAAATCATCCAGGACGACTTCGGCACCGCCCGCCTGGACCGCATCTTTTCCGCTCGCGACACGTTCAGCGGCGTTTACACCATCGATGCCAGCTCCGACCTCACGCCCACCAGCACCAACCTCTACAGCACTGACCTTGAAAACCTTACCGAACACGTTGCCAGCCTCGAAGAGACCCACATTTTCTCACCCTCGCTGCTCAACGTTGTCCGCATCGGCTTCTCGCGCGCCTATTACTACTACACCGGCGAGCCCACTCCCGGAACACCCGCCGCGAGCGTCCCCGGCTTTGTCGCTGATCACGCCGTTGGACAAGTCGTGGTCGGAGGCAGCGCAGCGGCCAATCCCGCTGCGCAAATCAGCCTCGCCGGGAGCAACGTTGGCACCAACCTCCATATCGCACGCAATCTCTTCACTTACAAGGACCGCCTCACTCTTACCCGCGGCCGCCAAAATATCTCCGCCGGTGTGTGGGTTGAGCCATTGCAGTCCAATGAGGATCTGGCCCTTCTGCAAGCCGGCCAGGCCACTTTTGCCGGGCTTCAACAATTTCTTGAGGGAACCATCGCGAACCTGGGCTACGATCCCGCGCCCACTGAGATGAACTGGCGCATGCTCATGGGCGCCTGGTATGCGCAAGACGTCGTCCGCGTTACGCCGCGCCTCACGTTATCGCTTGGCTTCCGCGACGGCTTCACCAACGGCTGGAACGAAGCCCATAATCGCGCCGCCAACTTCGTCTTCCAGAACGGCGTCATCCAGACGCAGCCCCGCATCGGTCACTCGATATTTACTGTCAATCATGCGAAATTCCTGCCGCAGCCCCGCATCGGTCTCGCGTGGCAGCCCGTCGCGCACACTGTCATTCACGCCGGCTTCGGCATGTACTACGACATGCAGGACGCCCTCGGCTACCGCATGGACCAGAACGCGCCCTTCAATCCCACCTATCATGTCCTCCATTTGCCGGTGGCCAGTCTCCCCGTGTCGGCAGGCACGCTTCCGGCCAGCGCAAAGATCGCTCCCGCCGGCGTCCAGCCCAACATGAAGACCCCAACCCTGGTCTCGTGGTCGCTCCGTGTCGATCGCCAGCTCACGCCGAATACCTACTTCTCCGTGGGCTATATCGGCTCGCACGGCTATCACGAGATGCTCAGTCTCGACGACAACGAACCGACGCCCGCGGTCTGCCCCTCGGCATCCTGCCCGGCCGCATATCCTGCCAGTTTCCCCACGCCGCTTGCCGGCTCAGCCGTTCCAGACGGTGCGAACTACATTCCCGCCGGAACGCCACTCGCCAACCCCAATCTGGGTGCGGCATGGGCATGGTTCTCGCTGGGGAGCAGCTCCTACAATGCGCTCCAGCTAGACTTCCATCACCGTCTCACCCACGGTCTCCTGCTTCGCGGCGTCTATACCTGGTCCAAGGCTCTGGACGATGGCGACTCCCTCAACGCCACGGCCTCCGGAAACGCTCCCGGCCTTGTCTCGAATCCCTTTGACATTCGCGCCGACTGGGGGCCCGCCACCTATGATGTCCGCAACGTGGCTACCGCCGACACGCTCTATCAGTTGCCCTTGGGCCATGGTCAGCGGTATCTGGCGCATCTCCGGGGTTTTGCCAACGCCCTTGCCTCCGGCTGGACGGCCACCTCCATCGTTACCCTCCAGTCCGGTTTTCCATTTACACCCGAACTCAGCTACAACCCTTCCAACAATGGCGATGCCACCAATCCGGTTCGTCCCTTCGTCAACCCTGTCTTCCATGGCCGGGTCATCACCGGTAGACCCAGCCAATGGTTCCATCCGGCGGCCTTCCTCGCTCCGCCGCCCGGCAGCGGCTTTTACGGTAATCTCGGCCGGGACTCGCTCAGCGGCCCCAGCCTCGCCACCTGGGATTTCTCCACCCTCAAGGACACAGCTCTCCGCGGTCGCCTCCACCTCCAGTTCCGGGTGGAAATCTTCAACCTGCTCAACCGCGCCAACTTCAACACGCCGAATCTGGTTGTCTTTACCCCCTCTGGCCTGTCGCCCACTGCCGGAGTCATCACCAGCACCTCCACCACGGCACGACAGGTGCAGTTCGGCGCCAAATTGCTCTGGTAAACAGGCCCTGTCATGCCACCGCGAATTGCCATTGTCAGGTGTGCCGAAGGGAGAACTCGTTTGAATCTTTGTCCCTGCAGCGGTAATCTATAAGAGCGAACAGGTTCATCCAGCGTGTCAGTACTTGGCGCGGAGGTGGAGTGGGCGAGAGCCCACTTTTTATTTGCTGCAATGTTATGGCCTTTGATCTCGATCAGATTCGCTTGGCGGCTCAGCGCGTCGCCACTTCGCATGGCCTCGATGTCGTCGATATCGAGTTCCAGGGCGGAGCGAAGCACCGTCTGCTGCGCATCTTTATCGAGAAGAATGCCGCTGGTCGCGCCAAACTGGCCGACAGGCTGAAGTCGGAAGGAGCAGTACCCGAGCCTCTGCCCGGCAGCGTGAATCCGGAACATCTGGCAGGCATTACACATGAAGACTGCCAGGCTTTCAGCGCCGACTTTGGTGCGCTGCTCGATGTGGAAGACCTGATTCCAGGCACGGCGGAATACACGTTGGAAGTTTCATCTCCGGGCCTTGATCGGCGTTTGACGGGGCGGGCTGATTTCGAACGGTTTGCCGGCAGCCTGGTCAAGATTCGGACCTTTGAACCGGTCAACGGCAACCGGCACTGGCAGGGCAGGCTCACCAGGATCGAGGACAACATTCTCAGCCTGGACCTTACGGCAAGCAAGCAAGGCAAGGGAAAGCAGAAGAAGGCGGTCGAGGCGGCCATTCAGATCGATCTGGCCAACGTCGAAAAGGCGAACCTGGTTCCGGAATTGTAAGCATCTGTGACGCGCCGCGAGTGCGGCCCGTCACAGACAGCAACGCAGCAGTATCTGCTGAATGAATTGAGAGAAACGCATGGCAAGTCCTCTTTACCAAAGCATTGAAGCACTCAGCCGCGATAAAGGCATCGATCCCGAGATTGTCGTCAGCGCGGTCGAAGACGCGATCGCCCTGGCAACCCGCAAGTCCTACAAGACGCAGGAAAACATGCGCGCCGAGCTGGATCGCGAGACCGGCGAAATTCGCGCCTATATCTACAAGTCCGTGGTCGCCACAGCCGAGGAAATTGACGATCCCCTCAATCAGATCACACTTGAGGAAGCGCGCCAGCTGGCGCCCGGCGTAGAGGTCGGCGGTGAAATTCGTTTTTACAAGCCCACGGATGTGCTCGGGCGCATCGCCGCGCAGATGGCCAAGCAGGTCATCTTCCAGAAGGTGCGGGAAGCCGAGCGCGACACGGTATTCAACGAGTACGCGCATCGCATCGGCGAAGTTCTTACGGCGACCGTGAAGCGTGTCGAAATGCAGGACGTCATCTTCGACCTCGGCAAGGCCGAGGCTCGCATGCCGCGCCGCGAGCAGTCGCGTCTCGAGCAGTTTGCCGTCGGCGAGCGCGTCCGCGTTGTGCTGCTGCGCGTCGATCGCGCCGCCAAAGGTCCACAGGTCATTGTTTCGCGCGCCGCGCCGGAACTCGTGCAGAGCCTCTTTCAGGGCGAGGTCCCCGAGATTTACGACGGCACGGTTTCGATCCGCGCCATCGCCCGTGAAGCCGGTGAGCGCACCAAGATCGCCGTCATGTCGCGCGACAAGGATGTCGACCCCGTCGGCGCCTGCGTCGGCATGAAGGGCATGCGCGTGCAGTCCATCATTCGTGAACTGCGCGGCGAAAAAATCGACATCATTGAGTACAGTGACGAGATCACTACCTTTGCCGAGCGTGCACTGCAGCCGGCCAAGGTCAGTCGCGTCAGCATCACCGATCTTGCCGAAAAGCAGCTTGAGGTCATCGTCGATGACACCCAGCTTTCGCTCGCAATCGGCAAGAAGGGGCAGAACGTCCGCCTTGCCGCCAAGCTGCTCGGCTGGAAGATCGACATCAAGAGCGAAGAAGAGAAGCGGCAGGAGCTTGAACAGCAGATGACCGGTTTCTCTGGTACGGCGACTGCCATCGAGGAAGTCAAGGAACTCGGCGAGTCCATCATTCAGAAGCTTGTTGCTGCCGGCGTCACCAGCGTCGAGGCGCTTGCGGATATGACTCCCGAGCAGCTGGAAGAAATTCCGGGTATTGGCGAAAAGACGCTCGAGAAGATCAGCGTCGCCGTCCGCCACTACTTCGGTCAATATGAGCCCGGCGAAGAGCGTCCGGCGTCTGCTCCAGTTGAACCCGCCGCGGAGGATGTCACGCAGCTGGAAGCGCAGGCCGACGCGCAGGCTGCTGAAGAAATCGCGGCGCTCCAGCAGGATTTCACGCAGGCCGGCCAGGAATTCGAGCCCGAGGATAGCTCCGGCGTCATCCATAACGAAATCGCCGAGGAGGCGATCGCCGCATTCACCGAGTCCGGCTCCGCGATGGATGCCGATGGCGCTGAGCCGATGTCTGCCGGCGCCGAGGATACGAGCCGCACCATCGCCCGGCACCAGCGGCATGCCAAGGGTGTGGCTGCCGGCGAAGTGGAAGAAGAAGCATTTGCCGATACGGCAGAGACAGAGACGGAAGGGGGAAAGGGTGCGTAATGCGCCCGTTCCCGTTGCAGAGCTGCATGGGTATCTCTGAGATGAGCGAGCAATTCGTCGCAAATCCGGGGATAATAGACAAAGGCAATCCCGCGTTCGAGAGGTTATCTATGACGTTCTGAGTGCGTGGGCTAAGCTGCGGAAGACTAAGGGGCGGATGAGTAAAGTTCGAATCAACGATCTAGCGCGTGAACTGGAAGTAAAGAGTAGAGCCATTCTGGATGCGCTGAAAGAATGCGGAGTAACCGAGAAAAAGACGCACTCCAGCTCCATTGAGCTGGACGAGGCGGAGCGTGTGCGCGCCTATATCCGGCGCGGCGGCCGCGGAGCTTCACAGACGGCGGCGCAGCGGCAGGAAGAGCCGAAGCCGAAAATTGACTGGTCGCGTGTTTCCAAGCCTGGAGACGTGTTGAAAGCCATACAGGAGCGGAAGGAGCAGGAGTCGGTTGTGGCGCGAGCTGCGCACCCCGCCTCACCCTCCACCCCGGCAGCAGCCAGGCCCGTAGTCGCTCGCCCGCCTGCTCCGCCACGTTCGACAGCACCCGGGGCTTCCAGAGCTTCGGCTTCGGCCGCTGCACCGCAGAAGCCGGCTCCGCGCCGCATTGTTCCCCAGCCTCGCCAGGCACCCAACGTCATTGCTCCGCCCCCGGTCAAGCCGGCGATCGCTTCAAAGCCGCCAGTGCGGGCAGTAGTGGCTGCTCCTCCGCCACTGCAGCCGCCTGCGCAGCAGGAGCCCAGGTCACCCCTCGGCGGCGCTCCGGAAATCCCAGTTCCCATTAAGTCGCCAGCCGTTCCGGCTGCTGCTCCAGCGCCCGCTCCGCCGGTGGCGGAAAAGCCGTCCGCACCAGTTCCTGTTGCCGCTGCTCCTGCCGCTGCTTCTGCCGCGCCCCAGTTGCCCGCAGCACCAGTTGCACCTTTAGCTCCCGTAGAACCTGAAGCTGAGATC
>JAJZJJ010000150.1 GCA_021810175.1 Acidobacteriota bacterium
GTGATGGCCGTAGTCGTCCACGACGGTGACGCCGCGCACCTCGCCTTTGCGCTGGAAGCGCCGCTCGACGCCGGCAAAGTCCGCCAGCCCTGCGGCGATTCTGTCGACCGGCACACCAAGCTGCACCCCAATGGCAACGGCGGCAGTCGCGTTTCTAAGGTTGTGCAGGCCGGGCACGGAAAGGGTGAAGGGGCCGAGCGCGGTACCTTTGCGATGGACCAGGAACTGCGACCGATGGCCGCTGTTGGAGGGAAGAACTTCGAGGCGGAAGGCGGCTTGTTCCGCCATGCCGTAGGTCAGCACGGTGTGGCGCACGCGGGGCAGCAAGGCGGCGAGTTGGGGATCGTCGATGCAGGCGGTGGTCGCGCCGTAGAACGGGACGCGATCCATAAACTCGAGGAAGGCTCGCTCTACGTCTTCCATGTCGCGATAGCAGTCCATGTGCTCGCGATCGATGTTGGTGACGACGGCGAGGATGGGGGAGAGCTTGAGAAAGGAGCGATCGCTCTCGTCCGCCTCGGCGACAAGATATTGGGAGCGGCCGAGGCGGGCGCCCGATCCCATGGTCTCGACGCGTCCGCCGACGACCACGGTTGGGTCCAGCCCTCCCGCAGCCAGCACGGCGGCGATCATGGAAGTGGTGGTGGTTTTGCCATGCATTCCGGCGACGGCGATGCCATACTTCAGGCGCATCAATTCCGCCAGCATTTCGGCGCGCTGAATCACCGGGATGGATTGCTCATGCGCGGCGAGGACTTCCGGGTTGAGGGGGCTGAGGGCGGAGGTAGTCACGACGACATCGGCTCCGGCGATGTTGGCCGCGGCATGGCCTTCGAAAATGGCGGCTCCCAGGCTGAGCAGTCGGTCGGTGACGGGGGAACGTTTCAGGTCGGAGCCGGAGACGCGATGGCCGAGGGTGAGGAGAATCTCGGCGATCCCGCTCATGCCAATGCCGCCAATCCCTATGAAATGTACGTGCTGGGTGCGGATGAACATCCTGGACGAGAACCTAAGCATTTTCACTGTTACTGTAATGCGGGCTTCGTTCTATCCCACCCTGGCTTCGCCAGGATCGGGGGCACCCATGACATTGCACGATCCGTGAAAGAGCTTCTACGTTCTACTGTAGCAGCGACCGGGCGTTGGAAAATCCGCGGGATGATGACTGGACTGGGGATTGGAATCCGTTTATCCGGCTGAGCATCGAATGAGTGGCAGGATCGCTGTGCTGCAACAAGCGGAGCGCGGCGGGAAAAGTGGTGGGATCACCACAACTTTCCGGCTGAAAAAGCGTTAGATTGAAATGAGAGTAGCTGGGTGAGGCCAGAGGGTGGCCGCTCAGTAACTCTCCGAGACTCGAGACTCCTGAAGCCACAGAATTTGGTGGATAGCCGGGAGTTCCGGTCGGGAGATACGGTATGCGTATCCTTCGTTCCCTTTTCGTACCGGTATTGGCAGGCATATTCCTTGCGGGCAGCCTAATCGTCCCAGCCATTGCGCAACAGAACGATGGCACGGTCACGCCGCCGCAGGATCCCAACAACCCACAATGGAGCTGCCCGAGCTGTCAGCCACCCAACGCTGGCCAAGGCACGGCACAACCGCAGGATGGCGACCAGCCGTATATCAATGCGCCGAGCTATAACAAGGGCTCGGGAGCACAGTCGCAGGATCAAGGAAACGGCCAGTACAACGGGACGCCTCCGCCTCCTCCGCCGACCGACAATGGTCAACAAGACAATGGACAGTATGGCAATGGACAGGCAAGTCCGTCGCAGCAGCCGGACGTATATACCGGGAGTGAAGATCCTGGGCGCGCCGCTGTGCAACAGGTAGATTCCGCTCCGCCTCCGTTTCCAGTCGACGCGTATGACCAACCGCCCATGCCTGGAGACGGGTATGTATGGACCCCTGGCTATTGGGGCTGGGATGACGGCTGGGTCTGGGTGCCGGGCGTTTGGGCCTATCCTCCGTATGTCGGAGCCTTGTGGACCCCTGGCTATTGGGGCTGGGGTGGCGGTTTTTATGGTTGGTATCCCGGCTTTTGGGGACTTAGCGTCGGTTTCTATGGCGGCATATTCTATGGTGGCGGGTATTGGGGACGCGGGTTCGATGGCGGCCGCTGGGACGGTGGACGTTACTACAACAACCGTTATGTGAACAACATCCGGAACGTGAGCTACCATACGTACAACGGCTCGCGTGGTCCGGGTGGATGGAATGGGCACCAGTTCAATTCCGCGGGAAATACGCGGGGAGCGGCGGGGAGCGGCGGGGCGACTGGTCGTGGAGCGATGAATGAGAGCGTCGCCCGCGCCAGCAGCTATGGGTCGGTCCGCGGCGGCGGGGTGCAGGGCGGCAACCGTGGCGGCACGCTCAATGGCGCAGCAAACCGCAGCTACGGAAATTCGATGGCGCGCAGTTCCGGCGGCTCCGCAGGATCGCCGACACGCGCTTACAACCTGCAGCGCGGCGGTAGCTATGGCGGCAGCAGTTTCGCCGGACAGCGAAGCTACGGCAATAGCTACGGCGGCTCACGCGGCGGATTCAGCAGTGGCGCTCGCAGCTATGGCGGGGGGTACAGCGGCTCACGTGGAGGGTATGGCGGGGGCGGATTCAGCGGCTCACGCGGCGGATTCAGCGGTGGCGGATTCCACGGCGGTGGAGGGGGCTTCGGCGGCGGCGGATTCCACGGTGGTGGAGGCTTTGGCGGTGGAGGTGGCTTCCACGGCGGGGGCGGCGGAGGTGGACGGCGCTAGCCTAGCCAGCAACCAAGGAGGGCGAAAGAGCAACAGCCTGCTTTACGCGGGCTGTTGCTGTTTTGGAGACTCCGGGCCCCTGTGTGAAGCGAGGATTGCAAAACAACCGCAACCGAGCAACATGCTTCCGTTCCAGGGGTCGGGATGACAAATCTTTCCACCCACTCAAGCCCAAGCAAAAGGCTTGAATGAATAGGCACCCGCGCATTCAGCCCACCCGACACCGTTTTTCCCGGTGGGGTTGGGCGCGGCGGCATCTTCCTTGCCATCACTACGGGAAAAGAGATATTCGGGATAAAATACAAGGTGACTCGCTCTGCGGCCGGACGCGCCAGGAGCTTGAACGCCGACGGCATGTCCAACCAAGAAAACAAGCAAGAGAGCAAACCGACTTTTTTCCTCACCACGCCCATCTACTACGTGAATGCCCGCCCGCACCTGGGCCACACGTACACCACGGTGGCCGCGGACACGCTGGCCCGCTGGAAGCGGATGCGCGGGTACGATGTCCATTTTTTGACCGGGACGGACGAGCATGGCCAGAAAATTGAACGATCCGCCGCCCGGACTGGCAAAACGCCCCAGGAATTTGCCGCGGAAGTTTCCAGCGAATTTCGCGGACTGTGGGACCGCATGGGGCTCACCTACGACGACTTCATCCGCACTACGGAAGACCGGCACAAGCGCAGCGTGCAATATTTGTTTTCGGAGTTGCAGAAGCGCGGCTTCATCTACAAAGGCACCTATTCCGGGCAGTATTGCGTGTGGGACGAATTGTATGTCGAAGGGCCGCCGGGAACGCACTGTCCGGATTGCGGCCGCATCACCGAGACGGTGAGCGAGGAGAATTATTTCTTCAAGCTGTCCGCCTTCGAGCGCAAGCTGCTGGAACATTACGAGAAGCATCCGGACTTCATCCGGCCAGAGGCGCGCCGCAATGAAGTGATGGCTTTTGTGCGCGGCGGACTGCGCGATCTGTCGATCAGCCGCACCAGCTTCAACTGGGGCATTCCTGTTCCCGGCGATGAAAAGCACGTGATCTACGTGTGGATGGACGCGCTGGCGAACTACATCACCGCGCTTGGCTATGGCAGCGATGATCCAGCGTTGTTTGAGAAATACTGGCCCGCCGATGTGCAGTTGATCGGCAAGGAGATCAGCCGCTTCCACTGCGTGTATTGGCCGGCATTTTTGATGGCCGCCGGACTGCCGCTGCCGAAGAGCATCGTGGCGCATGGATGGCTGCTGTTTGAACAGTCGAAGATGTCGAAGTCGCGCGGGAACATCGTGCGCGCGGAAACCGTGCTGGACGTGCTGGGCGCGGACGCGCTGCGGTATTTTCTGCTGCGCGAGATTGTCTTCGGACAGGACGGCAGTTTTAGTTTCGATGCGCTGGTGCAACGGTATAACGCGGACCTGGCCAATGGCTACGGCAATCTGGTCAGCCGCACGCTGGCGATGGTTGTGAAGTATTTTGACGGGATTATGCCGGAGCCTTCGATCAACGCCGATATGTATGGCGGTGGCACATTACAAGGGCTTTCAAACCAATGTATCAATCTTTTTAAGGATCAATTTGAAACGCTCAATTTTTCGCGGGCAATTGAAACGATCTGGAGTGTAATCACGTTTACGGATGGAATTATTACTGGAAATGCTCCGTGGAAAATTGCAACACAATCTGACCCTCTCAGCCAGCAAGCTTTGCGGGATATTCTTTATAACTGCGCCGAAGCCGTTCGCATCGTCACGGCGCTGGTGTATCCGGTGATTCCCGATGCGGCGGCGAAGGTTTGGAAGCAGCTTGGGCTGGGCGATATTACAAAAGCAGACTTGAAAGACTTGCAGTGGGGCGATCTGCAACCGGGCACCAAACTCGGCGAGCTGGGCCCCGTGTTTCCCCGCGCGGAAAAGGAAGCGATCGAACGTATGCAGAAAATGGAAGAGGACCGTCAGGCACAATCCACAGCGGACCAAGAGGCTGCGTCGGAGCAGGCGGCTCTAAGCCAGGCGAAAACATCGGGGCCAGCGGAGCAACCGCCGCCTCCCCATGTGCATGAGTCGCAATCGGCGGCCGCGATGTCTCCGGAGCAGGAGGCCGACGCTATCTCGCAGCAGGCCGCCGCCATACCGGAGGTGCGTTCCGTCAGTGCTGTCCTCGATCCTGTTCCGCCCGGGCAACCGATCGTAGCGCCCGCGACGCACGCGGCACCGTCGCACCCTGCGGAGGAAGCCGCCAAGATTGCCATCGAAGACTTCGCCAAGGTGGAGCTGCGGGTCGCGATCGTTCGCGTGGCCGAGCGCGTTCCCAAGGCGGACCGCTTGCTGCGGCTGGAGGTCGATCTCGGCTACGAACGGCGGCAAATTGTTGCCGGAATCGCCGAGGCGTACACGCCGGAGAGCCTCATTGGCCGCAAGGTCGTCATCGTTGCCAATCTGGCGCCGCGCAAACTGCGCGGACTGGAATCGAATGGGATGATCGTTGCCGCCTCGGTGGGAGAAAAAGGCAAGCCGGTGTTGGCAGGATTTTTGGAAGACGTCGAAATCGGCGCACGGCTGAAATAGCGGTTTCTGTGGGATTGATCCCAGGTCTCAGAAACGAGACCTGGGGCACCCAGGCGCTGACGCTGAGGAATGGAAGCAACTCCCCATGCTGGTGGACTCGCATGCACATCTGGACAGTGACCGCTACGCGGAAGACCGTGAGGCGATGCTGGTTCGTGCATTCGAGGCCGGCGTCGAGGCGATTTTGGCCGTCGGCATTGGGGAGGGTCCGGAGACGATGCACGGCGCGCTCGACCTGAGCCGCGCCTACCGATCCAGATCCGATATGCCACGGATTCTGGTCAGCGCCGGAATCCATCCGCATGAGGCGAGCCTGGCGGACGAGGGTGCGCTCAACAAACTGGACACCCTGGCCGCGGAGCCGGAAGTCGTCGCCATTGGCGAGATTGGCCTCGATTACTTTTATGACCACTCGCCCCGCGAAGTGCAGCAGCGTGCTTTTGTCGATCAGATGGAGGTCGCGGCGCGGCACAGACTGCCAATTTTGATCCACTGCCGGGCGTCCGCGGAGAGTACGAATGCCTGGGACGATGCCCTGGCCCTGCTGGACGAGTATTGGCGCGCGACCGGGCTGGGAGGAGTATTGCACTGTTTTGCGGGCGAATATCGGCACGCACAGCAGGCCATGGACATGGGCTTTCTTATTTCCTTCGCCGGGAACATTACCTTTCCCAAGGCGCAGCCCATCCGGGATGTAGCGGAGAAAATCCCGGTGGATAGGATCTTGATCGAGACCGATGCACCCTTTCTTGCACCGGTACCGCATCGCGGCAAGCGCAACGAACCGGCCATGGTGCGGCGCGTGGCGGAGCAACTGGGCGCGGTCCGCGGCGTGAACTGTGAGACCATGGCTTTGACGACGACGGAAAACTTCTATCGTTTTTTTGGTGGAGCGCGGTCGGAAACAGTGCAGGCAATCGGGCGAACGACAGCAGGCGCCGACAGCGCGGAAAATAGAATCCAGTAAGGGCAGGGAAGTATGGCGACCGAGAATTCATTCGATATTGTCAGCAAAGTGGACGCGCAAGAGGTGTTGAATGCTGTGGATCAGGCATCGAAGGAGATCCGCACGCGGTTCGATTTAAAGGATTCGCACTCCGAAATCAAACTGGAGGGCGAGGAGGCCATTCAGCTTGCGTCCAGCGATGAATACAAGCTGAAGGCGGTGACGGAAATCTTGCAGCAAAAACTGGCGAAACGCGGAGTTTCTCTGAAGGCCCTGACCTATGGCAAGATCGAGCCAGCCTCGGGCTCCAGCGTTCGCCAGAAGGTCACGCTGCAGCAGGGGATTGCGATCGAAAAAGCGAAAGAGATCGTCAAGCTGATTAAAGAGTCCAAGAGCAAGGCGCAGGCCACCATCCAGGGGGACATGGTCCGCGTCAGCAGCAAGGACCGCGATACATTACAGGATATGATTGCAATGTTGAAGAAGCACGACTTTGGCATCGACTTGCAGTTCACGAATTATCGGTCCAACTAGCGGTCAGCAGCATCGAGGGGAACAGAGGCGGAACGAATTTGAGCACAGCGGCCATCACGACGGCGAAAGAGGTGTTCGATCTGCTCCACGACGACCTGGTCGCCGTGGAACGGGAATTCGAGCGCCTTTCCGCTTCCGAGGTCGATTCCATCACGGAGATCGCTGGATACCTGCGCGAAGGCG
>JAJZJJ010000151.1 GCA_021810175.1 Acidobacteriota bacterium
CATTACCGATTCTCCTTGTTCAGCCGAATGACCAGTCGAACGAAACTCTTCCCGGGCGGTCCCTGGTGCCACTCCGCCTCGTCCACCAGCGCCTGGATCAGGAACATGCCCATCCCGCGCGGATCTTCCTCGCCGTGCATCTTGCGATCGATGTCCGGCTGGTGCGGCGATGCTCCCACGCCCTTGCCGTCGTCGATCACCTTCACTTCCAGCCCATCCTTGTTGGTCGAGAGCACGACCGCAACACTTAGCGTGTCGTTGAGCTGGTTGCCGTGCTCGATGGCGTTGATACATGCCTCTGCCACCGCCGTTTTCAGATCCTCGATCCGGTCTTCGCTGAAGCCCATCAGCCCGGCCATGCTGGCCGCCGTGCTCATGGCCACTTTCTCGAATCCCAGTTCCGATGGAAGACTTACCTGTACTGCCGTTCCATTCTTCATGGGTGGTTGATCTCCCGCCGGCAGATCGCCAGCGCCGTCATATCGTCTGTTTGTGGTGCGTTGAGGGAAAAAGACCCGAGCGTCTCCCAGAGCTCCTCCAGAATTTGCCCGGCCTCCGCCGTTCTTGTCTCGCGGAACGTCTCCACCAGTCGCTCCTGCCCGAACTCCTCGTCTCCGCGAAACGTTTCCGTCAGTCCATCCGTATAGAGCAGCATCCGCGCGCCGGGTGGCAGCGCCAGCCTCTCGGCCGCGTACTCCATCCCCGGCAGCATCCCCAGCGGTGGCCCGGAGGCCTCGATCATCTTCACCGTTCCATCCGGCAGCAGCAGCGCCGCGGGGTTGTGCCCCGCGTTGACCACCACCACTTCCCCGGTCTCCGGTTCCAGCCGCGCCAGGAGCGCCGTCATATAGCGGCACCGCGCCTCCGATCCTTCCTCCCAGTGCTGCTGTCCGAGCCGCGCCGCCATCGCCTCCAGCGCCATCGTATAGCCCGCCATCGAACGCAGCGCCGCTCTAAAACTGGTTGCCACAATCGCTGAAGCCAGCCCTTTGCCCGCCACGTCCGCCACCACCAGCAGGTGGCTTCCGTCGGCCAGCGGAACCGTGTCCAGATAGTCGCCGCCCACCTCGTAGCAGGTGGTCGACTGCGCCGCAATCGAGTAGCCCCGGATCTGCGGCATCGCCTTCGGTAGCAGCGACCGCTGCACCGCCCGCGCCGCGTCCAGATCCTGCTGCACCCGCGCCCACTCCATATCCCGCTCGTGCAGCGTGGCATTCTCCAGCGCCACCGCCGTCTGCAGCGCCAGACCCTCCAGAAAATCCAGCTCGTACAGCGAAAACGCCCCGCCCTCCGGAGCCGTCACCACCAACTCCGCCAGCATCTGATTCTCCCGCGAAAACAAGGGAAACCGCGCGCATTGCTCAAATGGCGCCGCCGGAGCGTCTCCATACGCGGCGAGAAGCTCACCTGTCTCCGGCTTCACGAAGCTCGCCCCGTCAATTTCCAGCTCGCGCACCAGCACGCGCGCCGCCTGCTCCAGCACCTGGCTGACTCTCATAGTGGAGTGTACCTGGCGCGAGGCTTCCAGCAGCGCCTGCAGACGCGCCACCTGCTGCTCCAGGCTGTCCTGCGGCATAGAAGAAGTCGTATCCATAAATGAAAAGAGTGACCGGGGCCTCTCCGTCACTCCATCGCGCCGAGCGCAGACGAGGGGGAATCCATCAGTCGCTCGCAGGCAAATTCACATTTACCCTGCATAGGAATAGCGGAGAGCGCCAGTTTCACCGATAACACCCCGCCTTGGCAAGCGCATGGTGGCTGCCGCCGTTCCATCCCCGCAGTGCCGCTCTTTTCGGAAGGCTTAATTTCCAGGTCCGCCGCTGACCTTCAGCGGGACCTCCAGCGTGCCGATCTGGCCGCTCTTCAGGTCACGGACTCCCACTCGCAGGTACACCAGCCCCGGCGGCAGATCGATCTGCTGCTCCAGCCGAATCGGGTCGTTTTGCCGGCTCGGCGGCACATTCACCGCCAGCCCCACATCCGTATAGTTCTTCCGAATCCCTCCCGGAGTATAGGCTACCTGCGTCAGTTCCAGCTCGGAGTGCCATATCCCGTTCGGCAGTACCGTGTGACTCAGCTGGCTCGGTTTGATCCAGTAATCCGCGATGTACCGCGTCACCGGAGGCTTCAGCATCGTCGCCAGCGCGCCCGCCGGCCCGGGCGTCACTGGCTCGGTCCGCAACGCCGGCGCCCCCGCCGGCAGAATCCGCACGTCGAACCGCACCTGCGACAGCGGTATCGACCCGTGCTGCATCGCCGCGATCAGCGGATTCATCCGCCCAGGCACCCACGTCGATACCTTCGCCGGATTCGCCGCATAATACCCGCGCCGGTATTCCAGCTTGTAGTCTTCACCATTCACCGCCACCCGAATCCGGCGGTAGGCCCCGTCGTAATTCGGATCGGTCGGCACATACCCAAGCGTGTAGTAGTTCGATCCGTTCGCGATCGCTTCGCCCAGCACCCGCCCCAGTCCGTTCTGGTCATAGAATGCCTCGCCCCCCGTCTCGCGGGCGATCTCCTCCATGTGGAGATGTCTCCACTGCTGCGACTCCACCTGCAGATCATCGCTCTTGGCCAGCTTGTCTCCCACCGTCGAACTATCCAGCAGTCCCGTCTGTGCCCCACCCTGATTGACGGTCCCATTAGCCTGGTTATTCGATGCCAGACTGTTCTGGCTGTTGCTCTTGTTCACGTTCAGCAGCTGCGGATTCAACACATGATTTTCTGCCATATCGCTGCGATTCGGCTCCAGCCCGCGCGCATCCACCGGATACAGCGCCACCCGCGCGACCGTCAGCAGTTCCAGTAACCGCTTCAGCTGTCCCCCAAAGTCGGCCATTTCGTCCGCCGTGGCGTCGGAGCCAGCCATAAAACTCTCTGTAGCTGCCGCCGGAAAACTCCGCGTCGCTCCGTTCTGCATGCTGAACGGCATCGACCCCGCGAACCAGATCACGTTCTTCCGTCCCGGAATCGTGCTCAGATACCGGCCCAGCTGGCTGAACGCGTCCATTGTCATCTCCGCCCGCAGGTTCCGCGTAAAGTTCTCCGTCTGCTCCTCGAACTGCGCCATATTCACCTGCGCCATGTACGTCGCACCCTGGCCCCCGGCCTCGTCGATCATGTCCGTCAGCGTCTGATTCAGCATCGGATCCAGCAGTGGCGACAGCTGCGCGCTGCCCCGTTTCTCCGTCAGCGCCTTGTGGATCGTCTCCGAATCCGTCGTGAATCCCTGCACCATCCGCAGATGCGTTCCCATCGTAAAAACCGCGACCCGCGTACCCACCGGAATCGTCTTCAGGTACTGAAGCATTCGCCGCCGCACGTACACCTGATCCGACACCGGCGTATTCAACCCGTCCAGCAGCAGCACGTTCGCCGCCGACGTCACCGCATACCGCGGCGCGTTGCTGAAGGTGTGCGGAGGCAGATTCACCGGCGCCTTCGCCACTTTCACCGCGTCCGTCGCCCTGTGTTCCTGGAAGAAGCTCACCGTCTGCGGCCGGCCATCCTCAAAGACGTGGAAGTCCCCTCTCGTCAGCCCCTCCACGGGCTTCTTTCCGCTCTGCACCACCACATCCACCAGAACCAGGTTTGAATGCGTGCGGAACAGCGGCACATTGGTACCCGCGGTCGGAGTCTGCGCCTGCTGCCCAGCCTGCGCCCACACCACCGTCCGGCTCTGCACCCAAACCAGCCCCAGGCTCACCACCGCCACACTGCCCAGGAAAATAGAGACACGTCTCCCGACCATGGAAGCACCTCGCTACGCACCGGGCCCCGCCTGGCGTCAGGACGCGCACATGCCCTGTTTCACAGGCGATCCCATCTTAAGCCCGTTTTCCCAAAATCCGGCCTCGTCATTTTCCGCCGCCTCTCGGCCCGCCCTCTTTGCTTTCATCCCATCAAATGCAGCGCTTTGACTCACCAAAACCCTGCCAGCCGGACATCCCCACCGCCCAACCTCGCAACCAACGTTTTCCGGCCTCGCATGCCATGCCTAGCAAATCGCCAGCTTGATTTTAAGAGCTGAAATGATCGCACCTTTGTTACACCGGCGTCTGGTGGTGCTTCACTTCACACGTCCGCTTTCAGGCCGCTATCCATATTGGCGGAAACGGACTTCCATTTCCGCCTTTACCGCGACAGGATGGCCGTGCAGCGTTGCCGGCTTGAACCTGTATTGTTCTGCCGCCTCAATGGCCTTCTGGTCGAGCCCCATTCCCAGATGGTGAAGAACGTGAACATCCGCGACATGCCCCTCCGGAGTCACGACAATCTGAAGCAGAACGTTGCCGTTGTATTTCGCACGGATAGCCCTCCTGGAATACTTCGCCCGTGGCCCCGATATCAGGACCGGAGGCTTGATATCTTTGTTCTTGCCGATGTTATAGACCTTACCCACCGTCCCGGCATGGTCTATTGCTGGTTCCTTCACCTGCTTCGCCAGGGCGCAGCCCGTCGCCAGCACACCCGCCAGAAGCAGCGCCACACACCCGCTCAATCCCGCTCGCACCGCACGGCCGGGAACAGATCGTTTCGCCTTCATAGCCATGATTCGTTTCTCCAGAATGCCGGCGTCGAACATTCCAACAGCAGGAATACCGACGGAGTGCCTGTTCATCATGCGCGCCGCCAGCCTCAACAGCGACTGCCGGTACGCCTTCCTGCCCACGAGCCTGTCTGCAACCATTGCGTCGCAAATCATCTCCCGGCTTTGAACGATTTGCCCCTTCACCATCCAGATCACCGGATGAAACGCCGCCAGCACGCTCGCGGCCTCGTAAAACAGATTCTTCGCATAGTCATGCCGCTCGATGTGTGCCAGCTCGTGCCCCATCGCACTCAGAACATCCTCTTCGGTACCCTGCTCCAGAAAGCCGGAAGGCAAAAGTATGGCGGGCCGCATCGCTCCGATCGTCGCAACACCGGGCAGCGCGGCTGCCTGCATAATCTCTGCATGCCGCACGGCAAACGAACCGCGCACCCGTTCCCACAAGGCGCCTGCATCGGCGCTCAGCTCTTCGCGAACACCGGCTCGAACCAGTTTCCTGGCGCCCGCAAACTGCCACGCCAGTCTCGCCGCAAAATAGGCCAGCCCTCCGAGATACCCAACAAAGATGGACCAGATCAGCCACAGCGGCAAAACCAGTCCTCCTGCCCCTCCCACTGCCCCTCCGCTTGCCCAGCCTGCAATCGCAACTCCCGCCGTCATGCCATTGCCATGCGAGGCAAACACCAGCGGCAGAATGCCCCGGTACAGCGGCAGAGCGGGCGCAGCGACACTCAGCAGCAATACCGCCGCCCACACGCGATGCTGCGCGCCAACCCCCAAACGCGACACCAGCCCGCTCGAAACCCACCCGCCTGCCGCGATCAGAGGAATCTCCCAAAGCGCATTCAGCGAGTAGGTAGCGACTGCGCATGCCAGGCTATTCATCCTTCTCTTCCCGCTCTGCTGCCGCCAGTGCGGCAATCTTCTCCGCGTCCAGTTGGCGCGTCTGGATCAGGCTCATCACCAGCGCCTCTGATGACCCGCCAAACATCCGATCCACAAAATCGCACACCGCCGTTCGCAGCACAGCCTCTTTGGATACAGCTGCGCAGTATTCAAAAGCGCGCCCTTGCAGCTTCCGCTGCACCTTCCCCTTCTTGTGCAGCGCGTTCAGCACCGTCTGAACCGTCGTGTATGCCAGATCCCCGGGAACCTCACTCTGCACATGCTGAACGTTGCTGGCTCCATCCCTCCAGAGCACCTGCATCATCAGCAGCTCCAGCGGTGTCAGCCCGAGAGACTCCGAAGCACTCTTTCTGCGACGACCCATCTCATCTCCTATTCAAATAGGACACTACTCCGCAGACCGAAATTCTGTCAACTATTCTTCTAGGAGACGTCGGATCACGCTCGGCGAACGACCTCGCAGGTCGCAATCAGGCTGCTCAGCCGGAATCCACACCACGAACTCCGCGAGAGCCAACCGCAATGCATGCCGGTTACCGTCTCCCATGTGCTCGCACGTTCCAGGCCGGATGGTTGACAAGCGTGCGGCCATGGGCGCAGATTCCCATAGATGGCTATAGAAGGCGGTTGGTCCCACGGCGGATGGTTACCGCGGGAGCACTGCCGGCCGCAAGGCAGACGGGGAGAGCCGCGATGGGATGGCTGCGACGGGTAGCGACGGCGTTCGGTGGGCGGAAGCGCCAGCGGGAGGTGGACGAGGAGCTGGCGTTCCACCTGGAGATGCGCGAGGAGCGGAATCGGGCGGCGGGAATGGGCGCGGAAGAGGCGCGGCGGGCGGCGCGGCTGCGGTTTGGGAATCCGGCGGTGTGGCGAGAGCGGGTGCGCGAGGTCGACGTGATGCTGCTTCCACAGACGGTGGCGCAGGATCTGCGCTTTGGGGCGCGGATTTTGCTGCGCAGGCCGGGATTTACGGCGGTGGCTGTGTTTGCGCTGGCGGTGGGGATCGGCGTGAATACGGCGGGATATACGGGGTACCGGACATTTTTCGGGCGCGGCGTGCAGGCGCGGGATGCCGGGCGGATGGTGAATCTGTCGCTGCGGGAGCGGACGGGCGCGTATCAGGCGGCGTTCAGCTATCCGGATTATGAGGCGTACCGCGATCACGTTCACGCATTCAGCGGGGTGATTGCGACGGGGATGCCGGGATTGCTGCGCGTCTCGGCGAAGGGCGGGGTGGCGCTGCGGCGCGCGGGCGGCGGAGGGTCGCTGCTGGGCGCGCTGGGGCTCTTTCCCGGGGTGCAGAACTACGAAAAGGCGCTGACAATCGGGGTTTCCGACAACTACTTCCAGGTGCTGGGCGTGAAGGCGGTACGCGGGCGGACGCTCCGGCCGGGGGACAGGGCGGAGCTGACAGCGTCGCCCGCGGTGCTGATCAGCGCGAATTACTGGAAGGAGCGGTTCGACAGCGACCCGGGGATTATCGGGAAGACGATCCGGCTGAACGGGATCGCGTTCACGATTA
>JAJZJJ010000152.1 GCA_021810175.1 Acidobacteriota bacterium
GCGCGCGAGGGAGTGCTCATCCCACAACGCACTCCCTCGCGCATCGCCACGCCGCCACGTGCCCACGGTGCGGCTTTACGCCCCTCCGGATTCGCCTCCCGCCGCCACTGTCAGGTCGGAGGCGATCACGCAGTTGCGCCCGTTCGCCTTTGCCTCGTAAAGCGCGGCGTCCACGGCCCGGATCACATCCTCCAGCTCATGATCCGAGGGCACCCCAAATGCCACGCCGAAGCTCGACGTCACCCGCAGCACGTTCTCCCCATCCCGAATGTGCGCTTCCTGCACGGCAAGGCGCAGCTCCTCCGCCCGCAGGCAGGCGCTGTCGAAAGCCGACCCCGGCAGAATGATCAGGAACTCCTCGCCGCCGTACCGCCCCACCCAGTCATAGCTGCGCACCGACTCTCTGAAGATGCGGCCCACCTCGCGAAGCACCATGTCGCCGGTCCGATGCCCGAAAGTGTCGTTGATGTTCTTGAAGTGGTCGATGTCGGCCAGGATCACGCTCAGCGGCGTCCCCTCCCGGCGCGAACGGTCCACCTCGCCGGATAACCGCTCCATGATGATGCGGTGATTCCACAGTCCCGTCAGATCGTCATGCTCGGCAAAGTGGCGCATCTGCTCGCGCGTGCGCACCAGGTCCGCCTTCTCCCGCTCCAGAATCGCCTTCTGCCGCTGCTCCTCCCGCAGCCGGCTGTATGCGGCATACACAATCGCCACCAGCAGCAATGCACCCGCCAGCGTATGAAGAGAAACTCCGCTGCCGCCGACGCTGAACAGCGGCGCGTCGATCCTCGCTCCCAGCGTCCAGTTGGTGAACTGCTGCCCCTGCTTGGCGATATTCTCGGCCACCACCACCATGTCATCGAACACCGCCAGAATCGCCACCATCCAGCGCGTGCGATCGAAGCGCCTGTACCGGGTCATGGCTACGCCCACCAGCACCAGCGGAAACGGCTCCAGCAGCGAATAGATGACCGCCGACACGCCATCGGCCATTTGTGCCCGTCCGATCCAGCGCGGTCCCCAGTCGATCGCCAGCACCACGGCGTCCAGTACCGCGTTGGTCAGAATCACGCACGCCAGTATCCGGGTCAGCCGGCTCAGTCGCCGATGCTCCCGCAGCGGCAGCAGCCACAGCAGAAGAAACCACAGCGACACATCCGCCACCACAAAAATGGGCTGCACCAGCCCCACCACCAGCACGTAAGGCCAGCGAAGATTCGAGTGCAGCAGCAGCAGCAGCAGCGGCGGCACAATCGCAAAGGCCCCCGTCCAGAACAGAAACCACTGGCTGCGGTTGCGCCACCACGCCAGAAAACCCAGCAGGGCCGCCAGCGCGTAGATCAGGTTCTCCGCCAGCCTCAGCTGCCGCCCGTGCAGCCACTGGTAATCCAGCGCCTGCTTCGCCATCAGAATCGCCGCCGGGCTCCCGATCAGCGGCGCTGTCGCGAATCCTCCGTCCCGCCCCGAATCGTCGGAGAACAGCGGCGCCTTCCACACCCGCACCGCCAGCACTCCGCTGCGCGCCACGCCCAGCCCGTAGATCTCCGGCGGCTGATCGTAATACCACACCTGATAGGGATCCACCCGCCCGTTATGCCCGATCAGTACTCCATTCCAGTAGATTTGGTATGCGTCCTCCGTCCGTTGCAGCAGCAGCGAAAACCGCGGCGGCAGCCCCGGAGCCGGAGTGAGCGAAAGATGGCACCGATACCAGGCATAGCCGGTGTAGCGGTCGTAGCCCTGCATCCCCCACGGCCGGTCTGTACGAATCTGCTTCCAGTTGCTGTCGTTGAATCCCGGCGTCGCCCAGGCCGCGTTGTCGCCGGTGCGGAACCGGCACGGTCCGTTGATCGGCGCAATTCCCTTGCCCAGCCCTTCGATGGTGATGGGCGCACCACTCGTACTCGCTGGCTGCGCGTGGCACAGGGTGGCAGCGAAAACCAGCAAGGCTGCCGCCACGCCGCGGAGCCATGAGGAATGTGCAGGCATGCGTTCCGAATACCACCGGATTATAACTCGCTCGATACCATGCCTGACTGCCGCAATCAGCCTTTCACGATGCGGCGATCCAGGACTCCAGATGGCGGATGCGGTCTTCCTGCTCGGAGATCACCCAGTTGACCAGGTCGCCAATGGAAACCATGGCGATGACCCGCCCCTCTTCCACCACCGGCAGATGCCGAATCCGCTGATCCGTCATGATCCGCATACAGTCCGCAACCGTGTGAGCCGGCGTCACCGTCGTCACCGGCGCGCTCATGATCTCCGACACCGGCGTGTCGATGGACGACCGCCCCTGCAGAATCACCTTCCGCGCGTAGTCCCGTTCCGAGACGATGCCCAGCAGGAATCCGTTGTGAATCACCAACACCGCGCCAATATGCTTTTCCGCCATCATGGCAACCGCGTTGTACACCGAAGCCGAGGGAGCCAGCGACCAAACATCCCCGCCCTTGCCGCGAATGAGAGTTCGAATTGTGCCTGAGGTTTCCATAGGGCCGTCAGACTAGCGCTCCACCACGGCTCAGTCAACTGCAATTCAGCGCCATTTTCGCGCCACGGCAGCCGTTTTGCTTTTGCCGTATTCCAGCCAGGTTTTGGCCGTGCCTCAGGCGGTCTTCGCCACTTCCAGCAGCAGCGGCTCCAGCCGCGACCGCAGAATGCGCTCGGCCCCGGACAGGATCCGCAACCACGCAAACACCGCTCCGCCCCCCAGCCCCAGCAGCACCGGCACGGCCATCCACGGATGCCCCAGTGCGGCAAATGGCAGATACACAAGCGCTCCAAACCCGAGGATGAACACCTGTGTAAACAGGCTGGCGAATCCGTTGCCCAGCGCTCCCGGCCCCTGCTTCATCCGCGTCATATTCATGCGGAACGGCAGGACCATGGAAATGACATTGGCCGCCGCAAAATAAGCCGGCACCGCGAACACCAGCCACGCCACCGTGGCCGCCGCGACCACCGGCGAGGGCCTCCCGAAGCGGAAGACAATGAAGCCCGAGATCAGCAGCGCTTCCACCGCGAACAACGCCGCATGGAAGCAGTTCTTCCCCAGCATGATCGTGCGCAGCGGCGTCGGCGAGAGGAAATAGAACTGGATCCCGTGGCCCTCCATTCCCAGACTGTTGCAGGCCAGCCGGTTCAGCCCGAGAAATGCCCAGATCAGCCCCAGCGGCAGCGCAAACTCGCTCCGGATTGCCGCATATTGCTCCGAGTGTGTCGATCCGCTGCTGAAGATGAACACCATCAGGAGAGGCACCGCCAGCTGATAGAGCATCGGCCCGCTGCGCATCAGGTAGCGCAGGTCTTTCTCGAAGATCGCTCCAATCGGCCCCGCAAAATCGAGGGAGCGCCGCTGCCGCACTGCCCCGCGCCCCACCGATGACGACCGCGCCGGCGCCTCGCTGAAATTCTCCCCGCGGCTTTCCGCCCGCAGCCGGATCTACAGCAGCCACCCCGCCGCTCCGCAGCTGACCACCAGCAGCACCAGCGGTATCGCCCCGCTTCCGCCATCGGTGAGCGGATCGCTCAGCGCCGAGGCGGCAAAGCCCGGCGGCAGCGCTCGCTGCACAACTTCTGCCCGGTGAACCACCGTCGCCACCGTGTCCTTTTTGATCCCGAACGGCAGCCCTTTTCCGTACTCGTGGAACGCCGGATTCAGAAACTGCGCCGCCAGCGCGAAGACCAGAAACACTCCGGTCACAATCTCGCGCGTGCGCCGCTGCGCCAGCCACCGCTCGATCCAGGCAAGAATCGTCCGGGCCAGCAGCAGATTGAACAGCCAGAAAACCGCCACCACCAGAAAGGTCCACGCCCACAGATGCGGCTGCGCGACCGTCACGCCGATGGCGATGGCCAGCGACCAGAGCATCCCGATCAGCGTCGACGGCGCGGCCAATCCGTAAACCAGATAAAGGATGAACCACGAACTGAAGCTGATCGGGAAACGCAGCAGGTGCGTCAGATCCGGATTCTGCCCGGCCATGGCCGGAAAAAACACCGCAAACACCAGCCACGTGAAGGATAGCGTCCACAGCAGCCCGGCCAGCCCGGCCGGATGCCCATGCGCCGCGAAGCTCCACGCTCCATAGCCCATGCCCACCGCCGGCCCGATCGCGATCACGAAGAAGGCGACCCCCGAGAGAATGCGCGCGCCCAGCTCGAACCCGCCCCGCCGCGAACGGAAGGAGTGCACGAAAACCCGGCTCTGCGCCCAGGCCAGAGCGGCGTACTGCTGCCGCGCGAGCCACGAAAATGGCCCTCCCGACGGGGCCGCCGCCGCCTCGGGAACCCCTACGCCAGCCATGAAAGCTCCTGGACCGGCTCAGCCGCTGCTTCCGCGCCGGAGCCCACCACCCGGAGAAATATCTGTTCCAGCGTCAGGCGCTCGCCCAATCCTGCCAGTCCGGATCCCGCAAGTCCGGTACCCGCTCCGCCTTCGCCCGTCCCCAGATCTACCGGAACCCCCACCCCCTCGCGCAGCTCGTCCAGCGGGCCGTTCGCCACCAGCCGCCCCTTATGGATGATGGCCACATGGCTGCACAGCCGCTCCACAATCTCCAGCACGTGCGACGTAAGAAAGATGGTGGCGCCCCGCTCCGTCATCCGCTGCAGCATCGCCTTCAGCGTCCCTGCCGCAATCGCGTCGACCCCCTCAAAGGGCTCGTCCAGAAAAAGCACCCGCGGCCCATGGATCACCGCCGCCGCCAGCGCCAGTTTCTTCTGCATTCCGTGCGAGAAGTCCGTCACCAGCTTCTTCGGCTCGTTGGCCAGGTTCATAAACTCCAGCAGCTCTTCCGTGCGGCGGTTCACCGTCTCCCGGTCCAGCCCATACATGCGGCCCACAAACCGCAGATACTCCGAGGCCGTCAGCCGCCCGAACAGCGCCAGACCCTCCGGCACCACCCCAATCTGCCGCTTGATCTCCAGCGGATGCGCCGCAAAATCCAGCCCCAGCAGCTCCACCTGCCCCGAGGTGGGCGCCAGCAGCCCGGTCAGCATCTTGATCGTCGTGGATTTGCCGGCCCCGTTCGGCCCCAGAAAACCGAAAAACTGCCCCGGAGCCACGGAAAACGATACGTCGTCCACGGCCGTAAAAGAACCGAAGCGACGGGTGAGGTTGCGGGTGGAAACAGCCGGACTGTCCATTTGCTCGCAAGGATAGCATCCGCGCATCGCGAATCCACCCCGCGGCCCTGCCCGGTTTGGGGGATGGCGCGACCGGGCCATTCCGGCGGCTGGATAAAGTGTGAATAACCTCACGGATAACTTGTGGATATCTTGTGAAGAATGGACATATCCCCGGAACCTCCCTGGCAGCGCAGCAGGAAACGCCTGATTCACTGATCCTGAATGACTTGCGCTGCGCTCTCGCCGCCCGAATCAACCCGAATAGAAGCGTGCGCCAGATACTTTCAGATAGACTGGAGCCCTTCATCCTTCATGGCTGTCCCAGGAGCCCAATGGAAGCGAAGCAGTCTGGAACTGTGCCCGGCAGGCGCCTCGCCCGCCGAACCCATGGGGCAACCGCCCTGATGATCCTGCTCCTTGCCCCATCGCTCACCGCCACCGCATGGGCACGGAAAAAGCCGGATGGCCCGTTGTATGGCCGCCCCAGCACCTTCGGCGTCTTCGCAGCTTACTCCAACGACTCCAGCCACATGATCATGGGGACAGCCGGCCGGCGCAAGCTGTTCGACGTCGGAGCCTCCTACAGCCGCACCATCCTGCGGAACCGCGTCGTCAACTGGCAATATGACGGCGAGTTGTTGCCCGTCGCTCTGGAAAGCGACCCGGTCCAGTACACGGTGACCACGACTACTCTCACCGACCCCGTCGGTCCGCCCATAATCCAGACCCAGAGAACTGGTTCGCCGACGCTTGGCGCCTGTCATCCGTCTTCGGGAAGCGGCGAAATCCCCGGATTCTATTCCTACACCTACACCAGCACCTGCGGCCGCCGCTGGACCATCGGCGAGGCCCTCTCCCCCATCGGCTTCCAGTGGAACTTCCTCACCCGCCATCGCCTCCAGCCGCTGCTGGAAGGGCACGGCGGAGAAATGTATTCCACCCAAGCCATCCCCGTCGATAACGCCGGCAACTTCAATTTCACCTTCGACTTCGGTGCCGGCCTGCAATGGTTCCAGTCGCAAAGACACTCCATCCGCTTCGAATACCGCTACCACCACATCTCCAACCACAACACCGCCGAAGAAAACCCCGGCATCGACAGCGGCCTGGCCCAGGTCTCCTACTGCTTTAGCTGGTAACCGGGGCACTCAGGCGAGTTCCTCAATCCAGCGCGGAAATGATCACATTCGTATAAGCCCATCGCTGCCGTTAACATGGTCCGCATGACGCGCCCGCTCGTCTCCGCCGTCCTCCTGCTCACCCTTTGTCCGCTCGCCCTCGGCACCGCCGCGCCCGCCCAAACCCGTCCTGCCGCTGAGGCCCACGCTGCCGCACCAGCGGATTCCAGCCCCTGGCAACTCCAGCCCAGCGGAACCACCACCGGACTCCGCGGCATCCACGCCGTCAGCAGCCAAATCGCCTGGGCCAGCGGAACCGGCGGCACCATCCTCCGCACCACCGACGGCGGCCGCCATTGGCAGCGCTGCGCCACCCCGCCCGAAGCCGCCCAACTCGACTTCCGCGGCATCTGGGCCTGGAGCGCCACCACCGCCATGGCCATGTCCAGCGGCCCCGGCGCGCTCTCCCGCCTCTACAAAACTACGGATGGCTGCGCAAGCTGGGAACTCCTCGAAACAAATTCCAGCAAGCAGGGCTTCTGGGACGCCATGGTCTTCCAGACCGGAAATTTCGGCTTCGCTATCGGCGGTGCCAGGACCGTAATCATGATCGGAGACCCCGTCCACGGTCGCTTCGAGACCCAGGTGATGTTCCTCGGGCATGGTTGGTTCACCGACGATGCCGCCTGCACGGCAACGCCGGGCGAAGCAGCCTTCGCCGCCAGCAA
>JAJZJJ010000153.1 GCA_021810175.1 Acidobacteriota bacterium
ACGGTCGGTAAAGACGATCTGCCGGTTTGAACGCCCTTCCGACATACGCAGGGAGGGCACCGGGGCATTGATCAGCGCGGGGTTGGAGTTCGCCTGGGTGAGGACGTGAGGCGAGGCGCCGGCCATGGCGGCGTAACAGGCGGCGAGCGGAAGCCAGGGGCCGTCGGGTTTGGCGGATTGTGCGGCCATGGCGGGGGGAACGACGCGGTTGAAGACGGCGATGGTGTTTTTTGCCTGAGCAGCGGGGCCATAGGGAATCGCACTGCGGTAGAGCACCGGGACGATGAGGACGTTGCCCTTGCTGCGGGGAACGAGTGCGGTGAACAGCCATTCGGCTCCGCTGGGCAATTGGTTGCGGTAACGGAGCATCAGGTAGTTGGGAATGAGGGGACAGCGCACTTCGGACCAGGTCCAGTGGCGAACGTTCAGATGATAGCCGCGGAAGGCGGCCGCCTCTTCGATCTGGCTGTGCTTCGCGTGGATGAGGGCAAGATCGGCGCGCGTCATCTGGCTGGCGGGAACGATTTGCGGCAGAGGAACGGCCGTGGAGGCGCCCGAAGCGAAGGCGGACGGAGTGGAGAGCAGCGATGCCGATGCGAGGAGGCAGCAGAGACCCAATCGGGCCAATCCCAGGGCTTTCAAGCGGAGGATTCGATGGGACATTTGATTCTCACTGTAGCAGCAAAAAGGGCAGCCGAGGAGGCTGCCCTTAGTGGTTGAAGCGCTGCGCCGTTGTCTACTTGCGGCGAACAGGAGGACGGCGGGCCGGCGCGTGGGTGGTGGGCGGCGGCGTTCCGTCGGTCATGATGATCATCAGCGGATTCTGCGTGTAGGAGCTGAAATTCGCGATGTAGGTCTGTTTGGAACCGACGGCCGGGGCTGTCCGGAGCGGCGGTTTCATCTGGATGGTGAAGTCCGCGGTGTTGTTCTTCTGGGCGTCCTTGGAGACGGCCAGCTGAACGGAGGTGCGGGTCGCGGAGACCACAATACCGGGAACCTCGGCGGTCTTGCCGTTCATGACGGCCCAAACCTGGTTGGCGTCATCGGGCGAGCCGTTGGTGAGGATGTATTCCTTGTCCGAGAGGGCCAGGCTGTTCAGGTCGGGAGTGCTCTGGACGGCCTGATGAGCGAGCTGAGCCGGTGTCGGCGGCGGCGGTGCGGGCGTGATGGTATAGGTCGCAGGCGGGAAGATGTTGGCGGCCTGGCTGGCCAGCTGCTGGATGGCGGCGAAGCCCGCGGGGGGATTGCCGTTCATGCAGGCGGCATCGGTTTCAGAGCAGTGGTACTTCTTGTACCAGTAGACGGCGGCATCGAGGGCCTGCTTCTGGTAGGGAGGCTTGGCGAAGGACGCAAAGCGGGTGAGGAACCAGATGGCGTTCTTGACGTCTTTGGGCGTGGTCTGGAGATAGGCGTTGCCGAGGTAGTAGGTGTCGAGGAGAGCAGGAACCTGGGTTGTCTCCTGCGGGGTAGCATAGGACTTCAACTCGCTGGTGAAGGCGGCAATTTCACCCTGGTAGTCCTTCTTCGCCATGGCATCCATGCCAATGGCCCTGTAGAAGATGGGGGTGCCGGCGGCCTTGAGCTTCTGGTAATCGGCTTCCGTCATGCAGGGGTTCTTTGGCGCAGCGAGTCCCTTGCGGGCATAGGAGGCAGCGTCATCCAGCATCTGCTGGTTGCCGTTGGCCTGCTGGGTTTCGACGTAGGCGACAAAGATGAGGGCCCGCAGGTTAGTAGGATCGGCGGTCAGCAGTTCCTTGGCGGCAGAGACACCCTTCGCGGGGCTGATCTGCTCGCTGATGAGCATGAGCTTTTCCAGCAGGTCGACTTTGACGACGCTGTTGGGATACTGCTTGAGGAACGCCTCAATGGCCTGAGCCTTGGCCTGAGGTGTGGACTGGCTGATGGCGTTGGAATAGGCATTGTACTCAGCCGGACTCTTGATGGTGACTGCGGCGCAGGCTTTCGACTGCGGGGCAGCGGAATTGGCCTGAGCAAGAGCAGGCATACAGACGGTCGCTCCGGTACACACACCGAGCAGCACGACCGAGGCGGTAACGAGCTTCTTCATTCAACGCTCCTGGGAGTATTGCTTTGTTTCGAATCCATGCTTCGAGGCTGCGGCGAAATCCAGCCAGTTTGATCGGGGGGGTGCAGTCTTCCGCGCCAACCTCTGGTCAAACTGTACGCCGGAAAACCAAACGACGAATGCTGCTGGATTATAAAAACCATTTTCCCACGCTGACAAGTTGAGAGTTGAAATCTTGTCCGGTTCCTATGCTGGGATGCCCGCCGGCGGGCTTTCCGTTGACCGGGCCGGGAAAGGGCAAGCGTATACCCGATCTGAACCGGTTTGACGGAAAAGGTCGCGGGCGGTGAGCCGGGGATCGAGGGGCGGGGAGGCTCATTTGGAGGAGTGGATGAGACGGATGCGCGTGGTGAAGGCCCTGCCCTCGGGCTGGGAAAACATCAGGTACTGGGGAGAGTCGACGTTGGGGTTGACGACGTAAGGGTTCATGGCGTCGGTGGCATTTTCGAGGAGGCCGCGGATAGCGAAGTACTTGCCGCGGAAGTGGAAGCGCCATTCGAGGCCGGGGCTGAAGTTGAAGTAATTGGGGAAGCGATGGGAGCCGGGCGCGCCGACGAGGACGTCGTTGGCATCGATGGAATTGAAGGGAAAGCCGGTGCTCCATTCGAAGGTGTAGACGAAGTCCCAGTTTTTGTGGATGGTGGGCAGCAGCGGAGCCCAGGTGGGGAGCCAGCCCCAGGAGAGGATGCGATTGGGTGTGTCCCACGGGAGCGGGCCGGGCTGCTGCCGGCCGAGGGTGGAGACGGTGGGGGTATAGTCCAGCGCGGCATTGGTGGTGGCGGAGGAGTGGGTCCAGGCGCCAAAGAGGGTGTAGCCGTGATGGAAGGTGTGGCGCGCATGGATCTGGAAGGAATGGTAGTTCTCCTGGCGGTCGTTGGTGAGGACGTAATGGCCGGAGAGCGCGGCGGGCCCACTTTGGCTGGCATAGACAAATGCATCGGAGGTCCGACGCCACATATAGCTCACACCGGCATAAGTATGGCCGGGTATCTCGCGCTGGAGGGAGACGCTCCAGTTGAGGGCGTGGGGCTCGTTCAGGGTGTCGTCGTTTTCGGTGAAGGTGGTGGTGAGCGGCGGGCCGAGCGGGGTGGTTCCGTCGGCGGCGTAATAGGTGTCGTAACGAGTGCCGGCCTGAGCGAGCGTGAGGTACTGGAGCTGGGTGTGGCCGTAGTACTCGCCAATGCCCGCGGAGAATTTGGTCTTGTCGCGCTGGCCCGGGGGGAAGTAGTTGAAGGCGATGCGGGGCGAGAAGAGGGGATGGCGGACGATCTCGTCCCAGTCCCAGCGGAAACCAGGCTCGATGAGGAAGCCGCTGTGGGGAACCCAGCGATCTTCGACATAGGCGCCGAGTTCGAGATTGTGGCCGGAAAAGGGGGCGAAACTGGGAAAGACGCTGCGGCGGAGGAGAGTGCGGTCTTCGCGGAGGTAATTCACGGGCGCGTAGCGTACGCGCTGGGTGTAGCCGATGTGGCTGAGGTTGAGGCCGATGCGAATCTGGTGGGTTCCGGCCCAGTGGCGGGGCGGGAGATAAATGTTCTCGTAGCCTTCGATCCGCTGTGAGCGGTTGACGGTATTGGAATAATTGCTGCCCTGGGTGCGTTCCGGCGTGATCTGGTAGGGAAGGGTTCCGTGGGGCTCATAGCCTTCGCGGTAACGCATGACGGAGAAGCCCGTGTCGAGCATGACGCCGTTTTTGAAGCTTTGTTCGTCGCGGACGTAGGGGAGCCAGGCGCTGATGTCGTGCTTGTCGGTGCTCTGCTGCGGATTGAGCGTGGAGAGGCCTTCGTAAGGGGCGTGATAGTTGTTGACGAGCAGCGATCCGCTGAGGCTGTTGCTGTTGCCGAGGTTGCCCTGGAACTTGAGGAGGTTGCTTCCGCGGATCAGCGGGTTGGTATCGGCACTGGAGGGAAGGCCGGGAATGTAATTGAGCGCGTATTCGAGATCGACGCCGTCGAAAAACCAGACATGGTTGCGAACGACGGGTCCGGAAAAGGTAAAGCGAGGCTCGAACTTATCGAAGTGGATGCCGTTGATGCTGCGGAACGAGGGGAGAAAGTCGGTGGTGTTGAAGCGGAATTTATTGTCGCCCATGCCGGTGTTGAGGGCGATGACGCCGGCTGTGCTGCGGCCGTAGTTGACGGGATAGCGGGTGGACACCGTGTCGATGGAGCGAACCGCGTCGGTGCTGACGTGGAGGTCGAGCGCGCCGGTGACGGGCTGGCGAATGTCAAAGCCATCGAGGAGATAGAGGGTGCTGAAAGTTTCTCCGCCCGCGACGTGGACCTGGCCGGTGCTGTCGGCGACGACGCCGGGAGTGTAGGGGAGCAGGTCGCGGATGTCGCGGTTGACCGGGAAGGGGATGTTGACGATCTCCGGCACGTTCATGGTCGTGCGGTTGGAGATGCGCTCGGGATTGATTCCGGGTGTGGAGGCCTGCACGTGCACCTGCTGGCGGACGATCTGCTCGTGGGTGAGGGCGATGCGGAGGGACTTCTGCCGAGTTTGAAGGCCCTGCTGACTGAACTGATAGAAGCCAGGCTTCGCGATGTGGACGCTGTAAGTTCCGGGGGTGCTGGGCGACCAGGAGACGCGGCCATCGTAGTCGGAGGTGAGGTGAAGGGGCGGCTGAGGCGGCTCCGCGATGGTGACCGAGGCGCCGGGCACAGCGAGGCCGTTCTCATCGACGACGGTGAGGGTGATGCTGGCGGGAGTGTGCGCAGACTGCCGCGGGTGGCCGGGCGCAGGCAGACCCTGCGCTGACCAGGGAACAAGGAGCAGAAGCAGGATGACGAGGGCCCGGGAGCGGGATTCATGTCGCAAAGGCAGCATCGGTATGGTTTCCGGAAACCCTTGAATTGGATGCATTTCGCAGGGTGAGGTAAGCAAGCTGGACAGACTGTCATGCGCTGGTCATGCTGCCCCGATGGTGTCGCGGTGAGGACGGAAAGGCCGGGCCACACGGGAATAAGAGAAGGAAAGGGATAATCGGGGGAGGAGAATCAGGGGGAGTACCGGGGCCGGATTCCGCTTGCTCCGGGGACGGCCCGAGGCTACCGTGGAAGAAAGCTGTGGTCATCGTGCGACGCGCTGCAAGGGCTGAATTGTCGCGCCTTTTGCATCCGGCAGACTAATTGTTGGGTTTCGGACGCCTTATCCACAAGATGTTGGGGTCAGTCCGTTGACCGGTGGAGACACCAGGGCTAGAGTTTTTCATGATGATTCGGTCTTTCTGCCCAATTTCACTGAGGAGCGCGCGCCCATGCTGAAGCTGAAGAAAATTCAGATCCTCGGCTTCAAGTCCTTCTCCGACCGCACGGAAGTAGCGGTGCAGGGGCAGGGCATAGCCATCATTGTTGGGCCAAACGGCTGCGGCAAATCCAACATTCTGGACGCGGTGAGCTGGGTTCTGGGCGAACAGAGCGCCAAGACGCTGCGCGGCGGCAAGATGGAGGACGTGATCTTCGCGGGCACGCGCGACCGGAAGCCGCTGGGGATGGCGGAGGTGTCGCTGACGCTGGTGGATCCGGATGCCTGGGAAGGCGGACCGCTGCTGGCCGAGCCGGAAGTGGTGATCAACGACAATCCCGACTGGGATGAGGAACGGCTGCGCGCGGAGCGTGCCGCCGAGGTCGAGGAGATCATCGCGGAGGCGCAGCCGGGGCAGGTACTCGACGGCGGCGAGGCGCAGGATGCGGGGGAGGCGGCTGACGCGGAACCGCAGGCGGCGCAGGTGGAAGGCGCGGTCCCGGCGGTGGTGCTGAAGATTCGGCGGCGCAAGTTCAACCGGACTCCGCAAAAGGGCGAGATTGTCATTACGCGGCGGCTGTTCCGGACCGGGGACAGCGAGTACCTGCTGAACGGGAAGCTGTGCCGGCTGCGGGATATTCAGGACATCTTTATGGGAACCGGTCTGGGACCGGAATCTTACGCCATCATTGGCCAGGAGCGGATTGGGCAGCTGCTGAGCTCGCGGCCGCACGACCGGCGGGCGATTATCGAGGAAGCGGCGGGGATTACGCGGTTCAAGACGAAGAAGCGGCTGGCGGAGCTGCGGCTGGAGCAGGCTAAACAGAACCTTTCGCGAGTGAATGACATCTTCGAGGAAGTGACGCGACAGATGGGTTCGCTGAAGCGGCAGGCGGCGAAAGCCGAGCGATATGCCAAGCTGCGCGACGAGATGCGGGAAAAGCTGAAGGTGGTGCTGGCCAGCCGTATCGCGGAGATGGATGCGCAGTACGCGGAGCTGGAGTCGCAGATAGCAGCGCTGACGGAGGCGATTGACGCGGGAACCGAGCGAGTGAACACGCTGGATTCGGAGCACGAGGCGCTGGTGGCGCGCGGCTACGAGCTGGAAACCACGGCCAAAGAGGCCGAGGGCAACGCGAGCCAGCGCTCGGTGGAGATTGAGCGCGCGGATACGCGACGCCAGACCAACGAGGAGCGCATCGCGGAACTGGAAGCGCGCAAGGCGGGCGCGCAGGCGGAACTGGAGCAGGCGCGGGCGCACCTGGAGAGCCTGGATGCGGAACGCAACGCGCAGCGCAGCTTTTTGGAGACTGCCGCATCGGAGGCGGCCGAGTTCCGGCAGAGGGCGCAGCTGAAGCAGGAGGCGATGCGGCAGGCTGTTTCGGCGGTTTCAGCGGCGGAGCAGCAGTCGGAGACGTCGAGGCGGCGGGCGGCGCAACTGCTGGCGCAGGTGGGGCAGTCGAGGAGCCAGATCACGCAGGGCGAAGAGGCTCTGGCGTCGCTGCAGCGCGAGGCTGAGCGGCTGGCGGTGGAGATGGATTCGGCTCGCCGCGATCTGGAGGCGCTGGGAGCGCAGCGCGGGCAGGTGACGCTGTCCTTCGAGTCGGTGACCGAAACGCTGCGGCGAGTAGAGACGGAG
>JAJZJJ010000154.1 GCA_021810175.1 Acidobacteriota bacterium
GACTACCTGAATCACTTGTCGTACACGTATTTCCGGCTGAAGCTGAAGATGCGAATCAACAAGGCAGAATTCCACGCGCAGGCGGTGCCGGAAACCGAAGCGGATGCGATCCGCGCAGGCATCCTTGTGGACAACCGCCGGATGGACGCGGCGCGAGCCCTGCTGAAGTCCGTATTGAAGCGGGATCCCAACAGCGCGATCGGCAACCGGATGATGGGCTACCTGGAAATGAATGCCGGCCACCTGCGAGCCGCGGAGAATTGGTATGCCGGAGCGCAGCAACTGGATCCGGGAAGCTACGAGGCCAACTACCGGTTTGCCGAATGTGCGATGCGCAACGGGGACGAAATCGAGGACGCCAGAGTGGAAGCCAGCCTGCGGAAAGCGATTGCGCTGAATCCACAATTTGCACCGGCGTATGACTTGCTGGCGCAGTTTTACAACGTGCACCAGGAGCACGAGCACGAGGCGCACATGCTGGAAGCGCAGGCGATCTCCCTGGAGCCGGAGAATGTGCAGTTCCGGTTGAATGCAGCCGTGGGGCTGGCAAACCAGCAGGACTATGCGAACGCACTGATGGTGCTTGATGCGGCGCGGCACGTGGCGAGAAACCATGCTGCCATGGCGATGATTGAAGAAGAAGCGCAGCGGATCCACATGGCGCAGGCGATTGTGGCGCGCGAAAAAGAAGAGCAGCAAGCCGCGATGAGGGCCCAGCGTCCCACGTATTCGCCGGAGACGGCGCCGGGGCCGGTTGGGTCGACTCATAGTCGATTCCAGACGCAGCGGATTCAGGCCGCGGTCACCACGAAGGATGGATCGGGACCGGTGGTGAACCTGGGCCAGAAAGTGCCGGATTATCCGAGCGGGCCGCCGAGTGGACCAGAGCATGTGGCAACAGGCGTGGTGAAAGAGTCGACCTGCTACAGTCCGACGATGCTGGTGCTGACGCTCGACGTTGGCGGAAAGAGCCTGACACTGTACCGGCGTAACTACGTCGACGTAAGGTTTTCGGCGATTGGATTGGAGATCCGGGGCGAGTTGCATCCGTGCACGGACCTGGTGGGCAAACACGCGCGGATTACGTATGCGGCGGTGAACAACTCCGCGGCTGCGGGCCAGATTCTTACACTACAGCTGAGCAAGTAGCGGCAAGGAATAGATAGCTGCCATCACCCGCTGCAAGTTGCCTTGTAATGAGTCTTTTACACGGTTTGTGATATTCCCGGGAGCAGCGGGATAACCGATCTGGTATGGGGTGTCACTTGTGAGTCCCTGCCCCTTTGCCAGTCGTTGTGCTTTGGCGTTAGTTTATAGGGTCGCAATGGGATTTCGGCCGATAGCGAACCCGTAGCGAAAAATCTGTGGAGTGTAGAAGTTATGTCAACCCTTGTTCACCCGGAAGTGCAAACCCAAAAGGATTATCTGCCGCTGAACGGCACCGACCACGTGGAGTTCTACGTCGGCAACGCGCGCCAGGCCGCATTTTTTTACCGCATGGCCTTCGGCTTCAGCCTCGTGGCCTACGCCGGGCCGGAGACGGGCGTGCGGGATCGCGCCTCGTATGTGCTCCAGCAGGGAAAGATTCGGTTTGTGCTGACAACCCCGCTACGTCCGGACGGAGAAATTGCAGCCCACGTGCACCTGCACGGCGACGGCGTGCGCGACATCGCGCTTTGGGTGGACGATGCGCGCCAGGCGTGGAAAGAGACGACCAGACGCGGCGCGAGGAGCATTCGCGAGCCGATGGAATTGAAGGATGAGTCCGGCGTGGTGAAGCTGGCCTCGATTGCGACCTACGGTGATACGATTCACACCTTTGTGGAGCGCGACAACTACAACGGCGCCTTCATGCCGGGTTATCGCCCCGAGGTGGGCGCGAATGGCGGGGTGGATCCGCTGGCGCGGCCCGTGGGCCTGAAGTACGTGGACCACATGGTCGGCAACGTGGGCTGGAACGAGATGAACCGCTGGGTGGATTACTACGCGGATATTCTTGGCTTCTCTCTCTACCAGCACTTTGACGATAAGGATATTTCGACGGAGTATTCGGCACTGATGTCGAAGGTGATGGCGAACGGGAACGGGCGCGTGAAGTTCCCGATCAACGAGCCGGCCGAGGGGCGCAAGAAATCGCAGGTGGAAGAGTACCTGGAGTTTTACCACGGACCGGGTGTGCAGCACGTGGCCATGGCCACGGACGACATTCTGGACACGGTGACGAAGCTTCAGGAACAGGGCGTGCCCTTTCTGAAGATTCCGCACAGCTACTACACGGAACTGGAAGGCCGCGTGGGCAAGATTGACGAGCCGATCGATGAACTGGAGAAGCTGGGCATCCTGGTGGACCGCGACGATGAAGGCTACATGCTGCAGATCTTTACCAAGCCGGTGGAAGACAGGCCAACGCTGTTCTACGAGATCATCCAGCGCAAAGGGAGCCGGAGCTTCGGCAAGGGCAACTTCAAGGCGCTCTTCGAAGCCATTGAGCGCGAGCAGGAGCTGAGAGGAAATCTGTAGGACTGTTCTTGTTCCCACACAAATGATGTAAGAAGCCGCTCCGGATGGAGCGGCTTCTTACTGCGTGGATGGCGAATCTAGTTTGCCACGGCGACGGCGGTTTCGCGGTCGACGGGTGTAAATTCGAGTTCGATGAGGCCGTCGTGGATTTGCAGCGAGACATCTTGGAGGGAATTCACGATCCAGTCAGCGGCAGCCAAGCTTTCGATGGGATAGGAAAAGAGCGTGGCGAGGACTTTGCATCCGGCAGCATGGCCAGCCTGGACGCCGGCAGCTGAGTCTTCAATGACGAGGCAGTCGGCGGGCGCGAGGCCGAGGAGTTCCGCGCCCTTGAGGTAAGGCTCGGGATGGGGTTTGCCGTTCTGGACGAGTTCGGCAGTAATGAAGCGCTCGGGCACGGGGATACCGCCGTTTTCGAGACGGACACGGGCGAGGCGCTCGGTGGCCGAAGTGACGACGGTCCAACGCCTGGAGGCATTGGCGCCAGCATGGAGTTTTGCGAGGAATTCGGGGACGCCTGCGAGGATTTCGAGGTCTTCGTTGTCTTCAACCTCGAGGTCTTCAATGCGTTGGAGACCAGCCATGGCGTCGATGTCAGGACGCAGAAAGCGGACCGTATCCAGGGCGCGACGACCATGCGCCAGGCGGACAGCGAGTTCGGGATCAACATCGTATTCGATAGCCCAGCGCCGCCAGCTGCGCTCGACGGAGCCGAGGGAGCTGACGAGCACGCCGTCCATGTCAAAAAGAATGCCGCGGGTTTGAATCTTCACCTTTCAAGGGTAGCAGTTTTGACATGCCGCGATGGCGCGCCAGCCCGGCTGGTGTACGGTGGTTGAATCGAGATTCGCGCGGAGGAAACGATGCATCGATGGACCAGGCTGTGGGCGGTGGCGGTGATTTTCGCGGGGACGGCTCTGCTGGCTACAGGGACGCCGCTGCGCGCGCAGGACGACTCTTCGCTGCAGGCAACGGTGGACGCCATCGCGGCGGCGCATCACGGCAAGGTAGCGCTGTTTGCCGAGGACCTGAAGACCGGGCAAACGGTGGCGCTCGACGCGAACACGCCGGTGCCGACCGCATCGGTGATCAAGCTGACGATTCTGTACGAGGCGCTGGAGCAGATTCGCGAGGGCGAAACAAGCCTTGAGGCGCCGGTGATGCTGACAAAGGCGAACCAGGTGCCGGGCTCGGGCGTGCTGCAATTTTTTGACACACCGCAGACGCTGACTCTGAAAGATGCGCTGTCGATGATGATCATCCAGAGCGACAACACCGCGACGAACGTAGCGATTGACAAGCTGGGGCTCCAGAAGATCAATGCGCGGATTCGTGAGCTCGGGCTGAAGCACACGCACCTGTTTCGGAAAGTCTTTATGCCTTCGCCGGAGCCGGAAACCCTAGAAGCAAAGAAGTTTGGACTGGGCGAGACAACGCCGCGCGAGATGGCAGAAGTGATGCGGAAACTGGTGACCTGCCAATTGGCGACACCGGGACATCCATCTGCTGCGGGCGATGCGGCGTTATGTAACTTTGCGCTGCACATTCTGGCCAGCCAGTCGGATCGGGATGGAATTCCGCGCTACCTGGAGGCGCTGGACACGGGGACGACGAACTCGGACATCGCCAACAAAACGGGCGCGGAGAACGCAGTGCGGAATGACGTGGCCGCCATATCGACAAAGAATGGAATTGTGATTCTCTCGTTCTTCACTTACGACAACGAGGACCAGAGCTGGACAGCGGATAACGAGAGTTACATCACGATGGCGAGGTTGGCCAAGGCGATTGTGGATGCATGGTCGCCGCAGGGACTGGAGAACTGGACCGGGTTGAGCGAGCGGGAGAAGTATGGGAAGGTCGAGGCAGGAAAATAAACATCCCCGGCTGCGCATGCGCGTCGGGCCGGGGATGATGGGCGAATCAAAATTGCGTTCAGCGAGCCGCGATTTGGGTCCTCGCGTTTGCCGCCTATGGTGTTACAACTTCGCGAAGAAGTTCTTCATGCGGGTGACGCCTTCCTCGACATCCTCGTGGGAGATGGCGTAGGTGAGGCGGATGTGCTCGTTGGTACCGAAGGCTTCGCCGGGAACGGTGACGACGTGCGCCTCATGAAGCAGGCGCGAGGCGAGTTCCATCGCGGTTTGTGCGCCGGGGCGGCCCAGGTAGGCGCTGACGTTGGGATAGACGTAGAACGCGCCCTCGGGTTTGGTGCAGGTGACTCCGGGAATCTCCGCCAGGCGCCCAAGGATGCGGTCACGCAGGCGGATGTAGTCGGCGCGCATCTCGGTGACGCACTCCTGCGGGCCGGCGACGGCGGCGAGAGAGGCCTTCTGCACGAACGACGCGGTGGACGAAGTGGACTGGCTTTGCAGCTTGCTCATGGCCGAGATAACGGTCTTGGACCCGAGCGCGTATCCGGCGCGCCAGCCGGTCATGGCGTAGGTCTTGGACAGCGAGCCGAGAACGACGATGTGTTCCTTGGCCTCAGTGAACGAAGCGCCGCTGATGAGGGCTCCGGTGTAATTCAGGTAGATGTAGCACTCGTCGAGGAGCACGAAGATGTTGCGCTCGTGCGCGAGGCGGACGATGCGTTCGAGATCTGCCGCGGAGACGACGGAGCCGGCCGGGTTGGACGGCGAGTTGAGGATGATGGCCTTGGTGCGCGGCGTGATGGCCGCCTCGATGGCGTCAGCCGTGATGCGGAAATTTTCCTTTTCGTCTGTGGGCAGGTAGACGACCTTGCCGCCGGCGTACTGGATGATGTCCTTGAAGGAAACCCAGTAGGGCACGGGCAGGATGACTTCATCGCCGTGGTCGACGAGCACCTGGATGGCGTTGAAGAGCGCAAGCTTGCCGCCGGTCGTGAAGACGCACTCGTCGGGCGCATAGTCGGTGGCGAAGTCGGCGGCGTGACGCTCCACGATCGCCTTGCGCAGCTCGGGAATCCCCGAGACGACGGTATAGCGGGTGAAGTTGTCCTGGATGGCCTGGATGGCAGCATCCTTGATGTGCTGGGGGGTGGAAAAATGGGGCTCGCCGGCGCCAAAGTTGACGAGCTTGTGGCCCTGGGCGCGCAGCTTGGCTGCCTCGGCGGTGACCGCCATGGTGGCGGAAACCTCGATGCGGCCGATGCGGTCGGAGAGGACGCGGGTGGCAGTAGTGGACATGGGTTTATTTTTTCAGATTTTGAAGAAACGGTGGAAAGAATCAGAGGTCCGCTGCGAGGAGAGATAAGCTCTCCCGCCGGAACAGGCCATTTTCAGGGGTTGGTTGCAAGCCTGTGAGAGACTGCGCGGGCGATTCCCTATATCTTGGGCATGCGCTGACGGAGGCGCTCGACAACAAACTGAGGGACGAGCCCTTCGACCGAGCCGCCCAGCTCGAAGACCTGCTTGACGAGGCGCGAACTGACAAAGGAATACTTGGCGTCAGGCATGAGGAAGATGGTTTCGAGTTCCGGAGCGAGGCGGCGGTTCATGAGGGCCATCTGGAACTCGTATTCGTAATCGCTGATGGCACGAATGCCGCGGATGACGGCCTGGGCCTGCTGCTCGCGGGCAAAATCGACGAGGAGGCCGTCAAAGGTGGCGACGGAAACATTGCCGAAGGGGCGGACGCCCTCGGTGAGCATTTCGACGCGCTCCGAGGCAGAAAATACCGGGCTTTTGGAAGCATTCTGGAGGACGGCGACGACAAGATGATCAAAGAGCTTTGCGCCGCGCGCGATCAGGTCAAGGTGGCCGTTGGTGAGCGGGTCGAAGCTGCCGGGATAGATGGCTTTGATCGAGTGCACAGCAAGGTGATTGTAGCTGAGTGGAGCGGAGGATGCGGCCGTAATGTGATTCCATTCCAAACAAATGGCAGGCCACTGTGGCCTGCCATGGAAACGATCGTATGCAGCCTGAGGCTTATCCGCGACGGGAGGGTTTGACGGCCTCCTTGGCATCGGCGGCGCCGTTGGACGGCACCGCGGGGACTTCTGCCGGGGGCACGTTGGCGCTCGTGATGCCGAGCTTCTGGCGGAGCTGAGTGTCGATGCGGCCGAAGGTGTCGCGGTTTTCCTTTAGGAAGTTGCGGACGTTCTCGCGGCCCTGGCCGATGCGGTCACCGGAGTAGCTGTACCAGGCGCCGGATTTCTCGACGATGTTGTGCACGACAGCCAGGTCGAGGACGTCGCCCTCGCGGGAAATGCCTTCGCCGTAGAGGATGTCGAATTCTGCTTCGCGGAAGGGCGCGGCGACTTTATTCTTGACGATCTTGACGCGGGTACGGGAGCCGACGACGCTCTCGCCTTCCTTGACGGCGGCGATGCGGCGGATATCCACGCGGACCGAGGAATAGAACTTGAGGGCGCGACCGCCGGTGGTGGTTTCCGGGTTGCCGAACATGACGCCAATTTTCTCGCGAATCTGGTTGATGAA
>JAJZJJ010000155.1 GCA_021810175.1 Acidobacteriota bacterium
GGAAATCCTCGAAGAGGAGCAGACGGAACGGCGGTCGCACACCCTGGGACATCTGGAAGAGGGCGCGGTGCTCACCGGCACCGTCAAGAATCTCACCGACTACGGCGCTTTCGTGGATCTGGGCGGTATCGATGGTCTGCTGCACATTACCGATATGTCGTGGGGCAGGCTGACCCACCCGCGGGATCTGGTGAACGTCGGCGACGAGATCCAGGTGAAGGTGCTGAAGTTCGACAAGGACAAGCAGCGCGTCTCTCTGGGCTTTAAGCAGCTCACGCCCGATCCCTGGCTGGACGCGGCGGAGCGTTATCCCATCGGCGCGCGCGTGCGCGGACGCGTTCTCAGCGTGACCGACTACGGCGCCTTCGTGGAGCTGGAGCAGGGCATCGAAGGCCTGGTGCACGTCTCCGAGATGACCTGGTCCAAGCGGATGAAGCATCCCTCGAAGATCGTGAAGCCGGGCGACGAAGTGGAAACGGTGATTCTGGCGGTGAACCCCTCCGATCGGCGGATTTCCCTCGGCATGAAGCAGCTGCTCGAAAATCCGTGGGAGCATCTGGAGAACAAGTACCCCACCGGATCGACCGTGGAAGGCCGAGTCCGCAACCTGACCGATTTCGGCGCCTTCATCGAGATCGAGGACGGCATCGACGGCCTGGTTCACGTCAGCAATCTGAGCTGGACCAAGCGCGTCAAGCACCCCTCGGAAGTGCTGAAGAAGGGCGAGAAACTGCGTGCGGTGGTTCTGGGCGTCGAGCCCGAGAACCGGCGTCTGTCGCTCGGAATCAAGCAGCTCCAGCCCGATGTGTGGGAGACCTTCTTCGAGCAGCATCGGGTGGGAGATGTCATTCGCGGCAAGGTGCTGAGGACCGCGCAGTTCGGAGCATTCGTGGAGATTGCCGAGGGAGTGGAGGGACTCTGCCACATCTCCGAGGCCACCGATGCTCACGGCGCCCCCATCAAGCTGGAACAGGGCGACGAGCACGACTTCAAGATCATCCGGATGAACCAGGAAGAGAAGAAGGTTGGCCTCAGCATCCGGGCAGTGAACGGCGAGGAAGCCAGCCGGGCCGATGTCGAAGCCTACAAGCAGCCGGTTTCGAGCTCGACCACGACACTGGGCGATCTGGTGAACTGGAAGCGCGAACGGTAAACGCAGAAAAGAAGCAGCCTAAAACGCCACCCGGAAGGGTGGCGTTTTGCTTGGGTGCCTCATTGCGCCTGGCCGAGCCGGACGCGCTCATTCACGGAGCGAGGACGCTACTTGATCTGAAGATCGATATGGATCTTCTTGCGCGTGTCGAAGGAGCTGATGGTCCGGGTCGAGCTCTTCCTGCCCTTCCATGCGGCCCACAGCGTGTAGTCGGAGTTGGCCGCGAGATCGACGAACTGGTAGGACCCGCTATCGGTCGAGATGTAGGTTTTGATGTCGTTGGTGCTGGAGTTCTTGAGATAAACGATCGCCCCGTTGATGGGCTTGCTCTGGGCGTCCAGCACGTGCCCCTGAACGCTGCGGACGCCAAAACCCTGAGCGGCCGCGGTGGCGGCAAGGCCCGGCGCCAGCACCATGAATGCAATCAAAAGGGCTGCGGCGCGGATGGAGCTCATCCTGCACCGCACTGGGCCGGCCTGGGCCGAAGACACCGCGGCAATCTTCACTCTTCTTCCTCCTGTCCAAACTCTTCTTCGTCTTCGTAATCCTCTTCGACCCGGGTGAGCTCCAGAGGATCGGTGGCTACAATTTCAAACTCGGTTCCACATTCATCGCAAACGATGACGTCGCCTTCCTCGACCTCTTCTACATCGAAGTCGAGATTGCTTTCGCATTCAGGGCATATCGGCATAATTTTCCTCCACCTGGAGAAAGAAGTCAGAAATCAATCGGGATAACGCAATCCTGGCAACGATCCGCCGGCACTTCGCAGGAAGGGGTGCTGCTCACCGCAAACAACGGTATTCAGGCTGTCCACCTAAGAAGATGCCGTTCACAGAATGCTGTTGCCATGGCTAGTGTTGAAGAGAAGCCGCCCGCGCGTCAAGCAGGTGTGGAACCGAAGGCGGGGGCGGATTGTCCGGCGCCACAAGCGCAGCATCCTTTCAGCATGAATTGAGACTGGCCGAAGGCGGCAGGGGTGAGCGTGGCGGCCTGGAGAGAAGCTGTCCCGGGCATGGCGCGGTGCCCGGAAATGGACCATGCGCGCCTCATCGCCATAGCCGGACACAACCTATTCGGCGATGCGGCCCATCTCGAAAAGCAATGCCGTGTTTGGGATGCGGGCGGATGCGCGATTTGTGCGCCGGCTCGGCGGCGGCCAATGAGAAAGCCGGTGGGAGCCGGCAACAGCGAGTGAGAGAATAGCAGCGTGGCACGTCTATCGGGTGGAGTTTTAGGCTTTCCGGAGTTTCGTGGGTTCACACGGCGGCTGGTGCTGTGGAACCTGGGTTTCTACTTTGCGCTGCTGCTGCTCGGTGTGGCATCGGCTGCGTATAAGGCGAACCTGCTGCTGATGTTCGGCCTCCTGCCGAGCTTTGTGCTTCATCGCGGATTCGTCTGGCAGCTGATCACCTACTGCTTCATCCACGTGGGGATCCTGAACACGGCCTTCGAGCTTCTGTCGATCTGGTTCCTGGGCAGCATTCTGGAGATGAATCACGGCGCGCGATGGATGGGCGAGCTGTTCTTCGCATCCGTGCTGGGCTCCGGCCTGGCCGCGCTGGGATTGTCACTCATTGCCCCGGCCTCGGAAACGCTCCTGTATGGCTGCTGGGGCGGAATATTCGGGCTGCTGATCGCCTTCGGCGTGCTCTACGCGGAGATGGAGTTCATGATGTTTCCGCTGCCGATCAACATCAAGGCGAAATATCTGGTGGCGGTGTATATCCTCATCGCGCTGGCCATGCTGTTTTCGGCCCAGCGGTTCTTTGCCTTTGCGCAGCTGGGCGGCGCGGTGGCAGGGTATTTCTACATCAAATTCGCCCCGCGCCGGGGCTTCGCCTTTGCCGGCAGCGACAGCATCTACGGTCTGCGGAATCGCTACTACCGCTGGAAGCGCCAGCGGGCGGCGAAGAAGTTCGAAGTCTACATGCGCAAACACCGCGATAACTGACGCCAGCCGGGCACGCGACTGGACATCGCCCGGCCAAAGCCCGGGCCGCCTACTTCGATGCGGCACTCTTCTCCGGCTGCCGCATCGCTTCCTGCGCCGCCTGCTCCAGTGTTGTGTTCTCCGGCAGCTCGGTAAAGTCGCTCTTCACATCGTCTTCCTGCTCTGAGATCGTCTTGAACAGCAGCGCGTGCCCACTGATGTGTACATGCGTCCGCGTGATCTGCCACAGACCCTTGCCCGTCTCCCGCCGCTCCACGTCGAACGTCCCTCCCGCGTCCAGCCGCCCCAGAATCCCCCACCAGCCAAACGTCACATCCCGCAGCATCTTCCCCCGCAGGCTCTGGATCCGCATCTGCCCGTTATTCACCACCATCTCGCCCGCCATCGCCGAAAACACCTTCGCCTCCCGCGTCGGCGGGCTGAATCGCGGATTCGGCACAAACCGCAGCACCGTCTCCGCCTCCGTCTTCTTCTCCAGCGTCCAGATAAATCCCTCCGGCAGCATCTTCAGCAGCGCCGTCGCCTGCCGGTCGTCGTGGCGGCTGCTCTGCCGCTGCTTCATCTGCGCCGCCTTGTCTCCCACACACGCCATCACCTGCTGCCGCTGCGTCTGCGGCGGAATCTTCTTCCCGTTCCGCTCCATCACCCGCGTCACGCTGCCCGCCACCGACTGCGCCACCCACTGCACCACCGCGTTCCCCGGCTGCACATCCCGCTCCAGAAACAGCCACTTCGAGTGGTCGCTCTTGTCCGCCGCCAGCTCCGAATCCACCGCCTTCTGCACAAACGCCTTCGCGCTCTGCCCCCACGCATTGCCGCACATCAGCAGAGCCAGAACCGCGGCCGCCGCTTTCACCGCGCCGCTCGTCGCACTCCTCATCGCCTCGGCTCCCTTCCCGTTCAGCCCCTACTTCGGTCCGCCCGCCCCCGCTGCCGCGCCTCCGCTCAGCCCCACCAGAATCAGCCCCACCACCACCAGCGCCGTGCCCAGCACCTTCACCACCAGCGCCCGCCGCGTAAAGTCTTCCCGAAACCACTTCGGCCTCAACTTCGTGATCAGGTAGGCCCCAATAAAAATCACCACGTACCGCACCCCGGAAATCGCCTCCACCAGCGAAGGCGCCGTCCGGCTCACCGCATACACCACCAGAAACGACCCCACCCCGGCCACGAAACGGTTCAGCATATACCCTGCCTTGCTCCGTGGCCCCGCCTGCTTTTGTCCCTTGAAAATCTGCTGCCGCCACAGGGGCCGCGCCAGCAGCAATACCGCTCCCCCAAACGTCCCCAGACAGAAAAATACGTACCCGCCGACAAAGCTCGTCTGGTTGAACGCCATCTTCTGCAGCACCCCCGTCAGCCCAAAGAACACCGCCGCCGCAATCACCGGCGGCAGCATCTTCGAGAGCGGCAGCTTCTCCGCGAAGAACATCACAAAGCCGCCCAGCGTCATCACCACAAACCCGATCAGCCCTCCATGCAGATGCAGCCCCAGCAACGGTATCGACAGCAGCACCGTCGCCACCGGCGTAAAACCGCCCATCGCCGCCAGCTCTTCTGACGCTTCCCCCGCCTTCAGCGCCGCGTAGTAAAACCACGACGCCACCAGATCGCACAGTCCCGCCGTAAACGCGATCCCCGCCGCTTCCACACTCGGCATGTGGAACCCAAACGGGATCAGCAGCAGCCCGAATATGCTGATCGCCCCCAGCCAAAATACATAGGACGCCAAATCCTGCATCCCCTTGCGCCGCAGCAGAATCTTGTCCCATACCAGCGACACTCCCACCAGCCCGTGCGCAATCACGGCAATCAGAATTCCATTTTCAAAAAAGGATCGAAGGGAGGCCATTCAGTTCCCGTTCCTGCGGTTCAGAAACAGCACAGCGGCCCAGGCGATTCGTTACTTCCAGCGGAGCAGGGGGCAATCGTCCACGCTGCCCGCGCCTTCGCCGGCGGCGCCCAGGCAGCCAGCCGGGCGACAGCTGGTGTCTTACGCTGCCGCCCGCTCGTCTTTCTCAAAAGTGCATCAGCCGTTTTACCGGGGAAATTCCATATATCCCCGACAGGATCGTCTCCGTCGCCACCGCTGCCAGTACTCCCTTCCACTTGTAGTCCAGCGGCGCAAAGATCGCCGCGGCGGCCGCGGCCGATCCTATCCCATAGCGGATCTTCTGTTCGGTCTCGCTCATCCTGAAGCTCTTGGCAATCTCGTTCGCTACGTCAGTCATACATCTCCCTTCTCTTTGGTCAGTCATTCCCTCGTGCGGCGGGGCCGGTCTTTTTGCTCGCCTTTCTTATGTATGGATGCCGATGGCGTCCCGATGTATGGATGCCATCCTGCCTGCATAGCGCATGAGGTGCTGCCCCCCTCAGCTGCCGGCTGCTCCGCTTTCCGCACTTCGGCGACTCACCGGCTCCATCGGCAGCACCATCCGGAACACCGTCCCCGTCGCCGCCCCGCCGGTCCCCGCCGTCCGGCTTCGGAACCGGATGCTCCCGCCGCCCTTCTCCGCGATGCTCCGCGTCACCCACAGCCCCAACCCCGTCCCAATCTCCTGCTTCGTCGTAAAAAACGGCGTGAACAGGCTCCCCCGAATCGCCGCCGGAATCCCCGCCCCCCGGTCGCACACCAAAATGCTCACCCCTTGGGCTTCCGTCTTCCCCATCCGCACCCGCCGCATCCGCACCAGCACCGCCCCCGGCGACGGCGACGCGTCAATCGCATTCACCACCAGATTCGACAGCGCCTGCCGAATCTCCCCCTGCAGCCCACGTATGCGCATCGCTTCCGGCGCATCCACAACGCAGCTGATCCTTCGCGGCTGCATCCGCCGTTCGAACATCTCCACAATCGACCGCGCCGCCGCCGCCACATCGAACTCCGTCGGCTGCGCCGTGTCCCGATAGAACCCCAGCGTCTGCTGCGCAATCAGCGAAACCCGCTTCAGCTCCTCGTCCGCCAGCTCCAGCTGCCGCCGCACCTCCGCTGGAGTCCCCTCGTTCGTCTTCGCCAGGTAAATCAGGTTCCCCACCGCCTCCAGCGGATTGTTGATCTCGTGCGCAATCGTCGCCGCCATCCGTCCCGTTGCCGCCAGCTTCTCCGTCTGCCGCAGAGCCTGCTCCTGATTCTTCCGGGTCGTGATGTCCTGCACTGTACCCACCATCCCCGTCAGCTGGCTCGCATCTTCCGCGCCATGCAGCGGAACCCCATGCGCTACCACCCAGCGCATGCTGCCATCCGGCCGCTGCACCCGGTACTCCGTCGTGTATGAGGCGCCCGTGTCGAGCGCATGCCGTAGCGCCTCCGCTGTCCCGTCCTGGTCCTCCGCCACCACCGCGCGCTCCCGCAACAGGCTCCGTGCCACCGGCCGGTGCGCCTCCCATCCGAAAATCTCCGCCGCCCGCTCGTCCAGATCCAGCATGTCCGTTCCCGGATTCCAGGTCCACGTTCCCAGCTGCCCCGCCTCCAGCGCCAGTCGCAGCCGCCGCTCGTTCTCCAGCCCCGCTCTTTCCTCCGCACGCTCCCGCGTCACATCGCGAAAGAAGATCGAGATCCCCTCCTCCGCCGGATAAGCCCGAACCGCGAACCAGCGATCCAGCGGCGCAAAACACGTCACAAACTGCCGCGGCCGCCGCTCGTTCATCACGATTTCGTACTCGGTCTGGAACTGCGTTCCCAGCGCCTCCGGATAGACATCCCAAAGGCTCCGCCCCAGCAGGTTCCGCTTCGTCGCGATGATGCGGGCGGCGTGCTCGTTCAAAAACTGGCACTTCCATTCCCGGTCCAGCAGCACCACCGCATCCGACGTGC
>JAJZJJ010000156.1 GCA_021810175.1 Acidobacteriota bacterium
AATAGGGTCAGGTGAACCGCTCTCGGCACAACGAGCGAAAATCAATCCCGCTGGCTCTGATCAGCGCATATGCTCTCGCCGCTCCGCGCAAATAAGAAAGCCCCGGATCAGCTCCGGGGCTTCCCTGTTTGATGCTGCTGTTCCTGCTCAGAAGTGATACGCAAACCCGATCACCGGGTCATTCACGTTGTAGTACCGCTGCGTATCAAACGGAAGATAGCCGAATCCCGGCGTCTTCATGATGATGCCGCGATACTCCACACGCAAATCCCAGCTCGGGCTCAGCTCGTACGCAAATCCAACTCCGTACAGTGCACCCGGATTCGTCTTCTGCTTCATATTCGAAATGGAAAGCGTCGTATACGTATCGTCAATCGGCGTAAAGATGTACGCGCCCGCACCCATCTCGACAAAGGGATTGAAGTTCCGGAAGTTGAACATTCGGACGTACGCGAACGAAATTTCATTGATGCGGGTCGAAACCATGTAGTTGAAGGCCGGGCCCGAGAAGTGCTCCTTGTCCTGCATGTACGAATAATTCAGCTCCAACTGGCTCAGCGGCGTCACGTCGTACCGGTAGCTGAACAGTGTGCCCCATCCCGGCGTCGCGTGCAGGTAAACAGCACCCGACCCTGCCACGAATGGAGGAATCAGAACAGATCCGCTGACGCTTGCTTCCATGCGGCTTTCCTGTCCAAACGCGGCCACTGCCAGGCACGGCAGCAGAAGTAACAACAAAAAACTCTTCTTCATTCGTTCAAAAACCTCTCGCCTGCAATAAGCACCGCAGGCTCCAAGCCTTCCGGGCTGTTTAGGAGTTGTGAGCCGTGCTGGAAATTTGCTCACCCGCCAATTGTACCTGCCGCAAGGGGGAACTTCACATAGAAAGCACCTCGGAATCCTGAGGAATACATCCTTCATTCATCCGCGCGCCCTGCGCTTTGCAAATCCCGCCGCCTGCAGTACCACTGTCGCAGCCAGCCCGATCACCGCTGAGGCCACAAACGGCGCTTTCTGATGCTCAATCGTCATAAAGCCAAAGGTGTGCACAGCCACCAGGATGAATACTACGTAATTTATCCGCTGTAGCCGCTTCCACCCAGGCGTTCCCATCCGCCGCAGCATCACGTCGTTCGATGTCGCAAACAACGCCAGCAGAAGCAGCGCGCCTATCGCCCCCGTGTAATTCGTAATCCCAAAAAGATCGTGCCGTATCGGCAGCCACTGCAGCCAGTGGCGCTGTCCCGCCGGATACACATAATACAGCCACGGCCTCCCGCGAAAATGCACCTGCTGCCCGATCACCACATGGGCGATCCCCACGATCCCGGCCCATATCCCCACATCCCGACGCAAATCCTGCGAAACCGGATTCCGTCGCCGCAACAGCAAATTCAACGGTCCAATCCCCAGCGTCAGCAGCAGCAAAAACAACGCCGGATACGCCGTCGAAAAACTCCCCCGCATGATCGGGTCCGGATACGGCCGCGTAAAGTACAGCGCCGCCACAGTGATCCCCGACGCTGCGCCCAGCGGCAGATGATGCCGCCATATCCTGCGCCACATGCGCTCGCGCTTCGTGCGCACACTCGCAGCCGTCACATTCGTTGAAGTCGCCACGCAGGAAGCCTACGGAACCGGCCCCACTTCGTGCAACCCGTTACATCAATCTTCTGGCTGAAACAGGAATGGCTTCCCTCGGTCGGCCGCCACGGTCTCCACTACCCGCAAAAATGCCGCGCCCGCATGCGAAAGCCGCGCTCCCCTGCGCTGTACCAGCCACAGCGTCCGCTGGATCAACACTTCCGGAATCTCCACCTTCACCAGTTCCCCGCGCGCAATCTCCTGCTCCACCGTCAGTTCCGGAACCAGCGCCACCCCGTGCCCCATTCCCACATAGCGCTTCACCGCTTCCAGACTTGGTAGCTCCACGCCCAGGTTCAGCGGTGTGTCGTACCGCGCAAACGTCTCAATCACCCTCGTTCTCAACGGAGACGCCACATTGTGCGCCACAAAATTCTGCGCGCCCAGCTCCCGGATCGGTACCTGCTTCTGCCGGGCCAGTGGATGCTCCGGGCTCATCACGAACGCCACAGCATCCGAATACACCGCAATCGACCGGAACTGCGCAGGATCCGGCAGATACGTCACCGTCCCCAATTCCACCGATCGCTCCACCAGATGCTCCGGAATCCGGCTCGCCAGCGCCCGCTGCACCGTCACCCCAATCTGCGGGCACACCCGCCGAAATTCATGCAGCACCGGCAGCAGGTACAAACACGTATACTCATTTGCCGCGATCACCAGCCGACCGCGCTCCAGTGACCTTAGTTCCTCTATGGCTAATTCCGCCTCAGTCCTCAGCCGCAGAAGCCGCTCCGCATAGCTCCTGAGCAGTTCTCCGGCGCTGGTCAGCGTCCCATCGCGGCTCGTCCGCTCAAACAGCAGCTCCCCCAGTTCCTCTTCCAGCTTGCGGATCGTCTGGCTCACCGCAGGCTGTGTCCGATGCAGCTTCACCGCCGCACGGGAAAATCCCCGCTCCTCCACCACCGCCAGAAAAGTCTCCAGTTGCCACATATCCATAAGCAAAATTCTCCGAATGGCCATCATCAACTGCAAACATAATTATTATGAATAAATTTAATAAGAATTATCAATTTGCATTATGATCACCACTCCCGCAACATAAACCAAGTGCTCTTGCACCCCAGGTATCCCAATGACCCAGAATCGCCTTTATTTCTTCGACACGACCCTCCGCGACGGCGAACAGGCTCCCGGTTGCAGCATGACGGCTGCGGAGAAGCTCAAGATGGCCCGCACTCTCGAAGCTCTCGGCGCCGACATTCTGGAAGCCGGCTTTGCCGCCGCATCCGACGGAGACAGCGCGGCGATTCACACCATTGCCAGGGAAGTCCGCGGACCCGCCATCGCTTCGCTCGCCCGCTCCCGCAAAGAGGACATCATGCGTGCCGCCGAGGCCCTCGACCCCGCACGACGCTCGCGCATCCACATCTTCCTCGCCAGTTCTGACATTCATCTCCAGTACAAGCTCAAGATCACCCGCGAAGAAGCCCTCAATCAGGCTGGCGAATCCGTTCGCCTCGCCCGCCAGTACGTCGACGAAGTCGAATTCTCACCCGAGGACTCCACCCGCACGGACCTCGATTTCCTCTGCCAGATGGTCGCCATCGCCATCGAAGCCGGCGCCACCACCATCAATCTGCCAGACACCGTCGGTTACGCCATCCCCACCGAGTACGCGGCCATGTTCCGCACTGTCATCGAGAAAGTTCCCGGCGCCCGCAACGTCATCCTCTCCACGCATTGCCACAACGATCTCGGCCTCGCCGTCGCCAACACCCTGGCCGCTATCGAAGCCGGAGCCCGTCAGGTCGAGTGCACCATCAACGGCATCGGCGAGCGCGCAGGCAACGCAGCCATCGAAGAAATCGCCGCTGCGCTCTATGTCCGGCAGGACAAGTTCCCCATCGAGCACGGCCTCGACCTCACACGCCTCTATCCAGCCAGTCAGGAGCTCGCCGGTACCATCAGCTTCGGCCCCTCGCCCAATAAGGCCATCGTCGGAGCCAATGCCTTCGCCCACGAAGCCGGCATCCACCAGCACGGCGTACTCTCCAACCCGCTCACCTACGAAATCATCACCCCGTCGGCTGTCGGCGTTCCGTCCAATCGCATCGTATTAGGGAAGCACTCCGGCCGCGCGGCGCTGCGCGCACGCCTTGAGGAGCTTGGATATCAGCTCGACCCGACAGACATTGAAGCCGTCTACCACGCGTTTACCGCGCTGGCTGACCGTAAGAAGGCGCTCTACGACCAGGATCTCATCAACCTCGTCGCCCAGCGCGAACGCTCTGCACGTCTGGTTCCCGCAAATTTGTAATCGCAAGACTTACATTTCCTCCAACATTTTTGAGAGAGGCAGTCCATGAAGTTGCAAATCCTTGTCGTCGCCGGCGACGGCATCGGCCCTGAAGTCACCGGCGAAGCCGTCAAGATTCTTCAAACCGTCGGCGAACTTGGCGGTCACGAATTCACCTTCCGCGAAGCCCCCATCGGCGGCGTCGCCATCAAGGCGCACGGCACTCCGTTGCCTCCCGCCACCCTCGACCTCGCGCTTGAGAGTGATGCCGTATTGCTCGGCGCGGTCGGCGGCAATGAGTTCAATTCCCTGCCCCCCGATCGCCGCCCCGAAGCCGGCCTGCTCCAGCTTCGCCAGGCCCTCGGCGGCTTCGCCAATCTGCGCCCGTCTTTTGCCTACTCTGCACTCACCCACAACTCGCCCCTGCGGCCTGAAGTCATCGACGGCGCAGATATCCTCTTCGTTCGCGAACTCCTCGGCGGCCTCTACTTCGGCGAACCCCGTGCCTGGGACCGCGAAGCAGGCTCGGCCTGGAACACCATGCGCTATACCCGCGACGAAGTCGCCCGCGTCGCCCGCATCGCCTTCGAGCTCGCCGCCTCGCGCCGAAAGAAACTCACCTCCGTCGACAAAGCCAACGTCCTTGAAGTCTCCCAGCTCTGGCGCGCCACCGTCACTGAGGTTGCGAAAGACTACCCCGAAGTCACCCTCGATCACCTCTACGTCGACGCCTGCGCCATGCACATCATGAATACGCCGCGTAACTTCGACGTCGTCCTCACTGAGAATCTCTTCGGCGACATCCTCTCCGACGAAGCCGCCGTCATCACCGGCTCGCTTGGCATGCTGCCCTCGGCCACCATTGGCGGTCAGATCAATCTCTACGAGCCGGTCCACGGCTCCGCGCCCGACATCGCCGGCAAGGGGCTCGCCAATCCGCTTGGCGCCATCCTCACCGCCGCCATGCTCCTGCGCCACTCCGCGCGCCTGGAACAGGACGCCCAGGCCGTCGAAGCCGCCGTAAAGGCCGTCCTCACTGAGGGCTATCGCACGCCCGACCTCGCCCGCGGCCAGTCCGGACCGATGGTTCTCTCCACCAGGGAGATGGGCAAGCAGGTTCTTCGCGCTCTCACTGAGAGCATTGACCGCAACCAGGCGCTGCATGCGGTCTAACAACAAATTCTTAAGAGTGAAGTGAGCATCATGCCGACACCGAAAACATTGTTTGAGAAAGTCTGGGAGCAGCACATCGTCGCCGAACCCGCCAACGAGCCCGCGCTGCTCTACATTGACCTCCACCTCGTCCACGAAGTCACCTCGCCGCAGGCCTTTGAAGGTCTCCGCCTCGCCGGCCGCAAGCTGCGCCGTCCCGACCGCACCGTCGCCACCGTCGATCACAACGTCCCCACCATCGCGGCCGATCGCCTCGTCATCAAGGACGACATCGCTGCCCGCCAGATCGACGCCCTCCGCCGCAACTGCAAAGAATTCGGCGTCGAGCTTTACGACGTCGACTCCCGCGAGCAGGGCATCGTCCACGTCATCGGCCCAGAACTCGGCATCACCAAACCGGGCATGACCATCGTTTGTGGAGACTCGCATACCTCCACCCACGGGGCATTCGGCGCGCTCGCCTTCGGCATCGGCACCTCCGAGGTCGAGCATGTCATGGCCACGCAGTGCCTGCCCCAGTCGCGCCCTAAAACCTTCCGCATTTCCGTCGAAGGCGAGCTTCCCCAGGGTGTCACCGCCAAGGACATCGTCCTCGGCATCATCGGCCGCATCGGCACCGATGGCGCCACCGGCTGCGTCATTGAATTCGCCGGCTCGGCCATCCGCTCCCTCTCGATGGAAGGCCGCATGACCATCTGCAACATGAGCATCGAAGCGGGCGCGCGCGCCGGTATGATCGCCCCCGACCAGACCACCTTCGACTACCTCAAGGGTCGCCGCTTTGCTCCGCAAGGCGCGGCGTGGGACGAGGCCGTCGCCGCATGGAGCCGGCTCAAGACCGACGAAGGCGCAACCTTCGACCGTGAGCTCGTCATTCCCGCCATCGAGCTCACACCCTACGTCACCTGGGGCACCAACCCGGGCCAGGTCATTCCCATCAACGCAGAAATCCCCGGCGCAGACACCGCCGCCAGTGAAGCTGATCGCCGCGGCATCGAGCGCGCTCTCGAATACATGGGCCTCAAGCCCGGCACGCCCATCGAAGAAGTCGCCATCAACCGCGTCTTCCTCGGCTCCTGCACCAACTCGCGCATTGAGGATCTCCGCGCCGCTGCCGCCGTCGTCTCCGGCTATCGCGTCCATCCCAATGTCAACGCCATCGTCGTTCCCGGCTCGCACCTCGTCAAGGAACAGGCCGAGCGCGAGGGCCTCGACCGCATCTTCCGCGAGGCTGGCTTCGAGTGGCGCGAGCCGGGCTGCTCCATGTGCCTCGGCATGAATCCCGACATTCTCCAGCCCGGCGACCGCTGCGCCTCCACCAGCAATCGCAACTTCGAGGGCCGTCAGGGTCGCGGCGGACGCACCCACCTCGTCAGCCCCATGATGGCCGCTGCCGCCGCCATCAAAGGTCACTTCTCTGACATTCGCACCTGGGAATTCAAGGGTGAGGAGGTACACGTCTAATGCAGCCCTTCCGTAAACTTCAATCCACCGTCATGCCGCTCGACCGCGTCAATGTCGACACGGATCAGATCATCCCCAAGCAGTTCCTCAAGCGCATCGAACGCACCGGCTACGGCGACTTCCTCTTCTTTGACTGGCGCCAGGACCCGAACTTCGAAATCAATCAGCCCCGTTACACGGGCGCGCAGATTCTCGTCGCCGGAAAGAACTTCGGCTGCGGCTCCTCCCGCGAACACGCCGCGTGGGCCCTCGACAACTATGGCTTCCGCTGCGTCGTCTCCTCGTCTTTTGCCGACATCTTCCACTCGAACGCCGGCAAAAACGGCATCCTGCTCGTCACGCTGCCTGAGGATCAGGTCAACACCCTCCTCCAGCGCGCCA
>JAJZJJ010000157.1 GCA_021810175.1 Acidobacteriota bacterium
TCTTGCCCTTCCCACTCCTCCGGCATCATGATCCGGCGCAGCCACGGGTGGCCGTTAAACCGCACCCCGAACAGATCCCAGACCTCCCGCTCGTAGAAATTGGCCGAGGGCCATACAGGCGTGATGCTGTCCACCGAAGGATCCATGCTTTCAACCATCACATGCAGGCGAACCCGCTCTTTCAGCCTGTGCGACAGAATGTGGTACGTGACCTGGAAGCGCGGCTCCGATGGATACCAGTCCACGCAGGTGATGTCTTCCAGAAAGTTATAACCAGCCTGCTGCAGAGTGCGGCAGACGCCCCGAACCTGATCCGCGGCAATCACCAGCGTCAGTTCGCCGCGGTCAAACTTCGCGTCGGCGATGGCTTCGGGATGAGCGGCGCGCAACGCCTGAATGGCCACATTTTGCGCGAGGCTCTCGAACACAGCATCCTTGCTGAACAGCGATTCCATAGCTCTTTCCAGTGTTTCCGATGCTACAAATCTGCCTTATCGGCGGCCCAGTCGAGAATGCCCTTCTTCCACACGTAAAAGACGCCCACCACGACAAAGCCGAGATAAACCAGCATTTCCCAAAACCCGAAAAGGCGGGATCCGGTCAGGCCAGGAAGCTCCCGATAGATCACGGCCCAGGGCAGCATGAAGACCGCTTCCACATCGAACAGGATGAAGAGCATGGCCACCATGTAGAACCGCACCGAGAAGCGCCCGCGGGCATCTCCCTCGGCCGGAACTCCACACTCGTAGGCTTCCAGCTTGCCTTTGGTATTGCGATGTCTGCCGAGCAGCCAGGACATGGCCAGCATGCCCAAAGCCAGACCTCCGGCGACAACAACCTGCATCAGCAGAGGCAGATAATTCCAGATGTACGGATGATTGTGCATGGCTGTGAGCTGGAACAGCTGCGACCGGCGTCAACCGTCCGCTGCCTCCATTTCGACTCTAAGTCTGCGGCTGTCAACAGTCAAGTTAAGCGCCGCTTTTCCGCCATTCACCGCTCTTCGCCGCAATCACCGAACGCGCTCAGCCGGCGCGCTCCACCTGGGGCCCGGCTCGCCGAACCTCATCGGAAACTCGAAATTTCCCGAAATTCGCGGCGAATTTCGACGCCAGCGTCCGCGCCTGCGCGTCGTACGCTGCTTTGTCGGCCCACACGTTGCGCGGGTTCAGCAACTCTGCCGGAACCCCCGGGCACGCCTTCGGAATGCTCAGCCCAAAGACAGGATCCACCGAAAATGGTGCGCCGCCCAGCCGTCCGTCCAGCACCGCGTGAACCATCGCACGCGTATGCGGCAAACTCATGCGTCTGCCCACGCCGAAGGCTCCGCCCGTCCAGCCCGTATTCACCAGCCAGCACTGCGCCCCATGCTCCCGCAGCCGGCGGCCAAGCATCTCCGCGTAAACAGACGGCGCCAGCGGCAGAAATGGCGAACCAAAGCACGTGGAGAACTCCGGAACCGGCTCACTGCCCAGCCCCGCCTCCGTCCCTGCCAGCTTGGCCGTGTACCCGGACAGAAAGTGATACATCGCCTGTTCCGGATTCAGCCGCGAGATCGGCGGCAACACTCCAAAAGCGTCCGCGGCAAGAAAAAGAACATTCCGCGGATGACCTCCAACCCCGGGAATCACCGCGCCGGCAATATAGTCCACCGGATACGCAGCCCGCGTGTTCTCCGTGAATCGAATATCGGAATAGTCCGGCTCCCCGGTGTGGACGTCCAGCACCACATTCTCCAGCACCGAGCCGAAGCGGATCGCATGGTGGATCTGCGGCTCCTTCTCCTCGCTCAGATCCACACACTTGGCATAGCAGCCGCCTTCGAAATTAAATACCCCATTCGGGCTCCAGCCGTGTTCGTCGTCGCCGATCAGCCTCCGTTCGGGATCGGCGGAAAGCGTGGTCTTGCCCGTGCCCGAGAGCCCAAAAAACAGCGCCGTGTCCCCCTCCTTGCCCACATTCGCCGAGCAGTGCATCGGGAAGACATCGCGCCCCGGCAGAAGATAATTCATCACCCCGAAGATCGACTTCTTCATCTCGCCGGCGTATCTCGTGCCGCCGATCAGCACAATCTTTCGCGTGAAATCGGTCAGGATGAAGGTACTGGAGCGCACTCCGTCCCGCTCCGGAATGGCTTCAAACTCCGGCGCGGCAATGACCGTGAATTCAGGCTCGTGAACAGCCAGCTCTTCCGGCTCCGGACGCACGAACAGCTGCCGCACGAACAGCGCGTGCCAGGCATATTCGCAGATCACCTGAATCGGCAGACGAAACGCCGGATCGGCGCCTGCCGCCAGATCCATCACATAGATATCCCGCTCCGCCATATGCGCCAACACCCGCTGCAGCAGGGCCTCGAACCGCTCCGGCGGAAAAGGCTGGTTCACCTTGCCCCAGTGCACGCGATCCAGAGTCTGCTCGTCCTGCACCGTGAACTTGTCCCGCGGCGAGCGCCCCGTGCGCGCTCCCGTGTACGCTACCAGCGCACCGTTTGCCGCCAGCCGGCCCTCGCCGCGCGCAATCGCGGTTTCCACAAGCTGGGGCATGGAGAGATTGCGATGCGCGTGCAGGCCCTCGGTGAGCCGTTTCACGTCGCGCAGAATTCCGGTGGTTCCCATGGACAGGTTCTCCTTTGGGGTCAGAAGGAACCCATTATTGTCCACATCCCACTCGCAGTTTGCAAAGGGGCAGACCAAACGGCCGCCCCCGCGCTGCTGTTTTTCCCGGAGCAGCCGGCCGCCAAGTCCGTTTTTGCCGGGCCCGCGCCCTGAGGCTGCTATGCCTGCGGCTGTGAATCGCCCGTCGAGGCCAGATACGGCAGCTTGCTCGTATGACCAACCTCATGAAGAACGGCGTCAACCTGCGCCAGAACTTCCTCAATGGTCATCGTGTACATCTCGCGGCCATTATCGTACCCGGATTCAATCGCCATCTTGAGATAGCGGCCGGCCGCCTGCGCAGCCAGCGCATCGGTAATCACATGGCCGGTGCGCTTTTTCTGCTCCACCCACGCAAGGCAGGGCATCGCAATCCAGACGGAGCGGCCGTTGACATCGAAGCGCACATCGACAGCATCGGCGTGGCGGGTGGCGATGGCAACGATATTGGCGGTCCAGCGGCAATGAAGGTCTTCGCCGGACCAGCGGTCGGTGGCATGGAAGTCCTGGTACATGACACTCCCAGCGTAGAGCATTTTGGCGATCGATGTACAGAAATGCCCCGCTCAATCCGCCGCCCGCCTGCGCATGACATGATTCCGAATGAAACTTCCTCCACTTTGTGCATTTCATGTGAACAAAACTTCAGCGGCTTTCTGCGTCCAATGAATGTCTATTACGCAGACGCTCGTTGTTCAGCCCAGGAGCATGATTCAAGTGACCAGTCCAACCACCAATCCGAATTTTCGGCGATTTGAAGAAAGGCTTCGCCTTCACCAGCAGCAGATCGAGCGGCACATGCTGACCGCTGCGAAGCAGGGACGCGCAACCATAGCCGAAGACACGCTGGATCCGGCCGACCAGGCAGTCTTCTCGTACCAGAAGGAGATGCTCTTCAGTCAGGGCACCGAAGGACATGCCCAGCTGACCCTGGTACGGCTGGCGCTGGATCGGCTCCAGGAGGGCAGCTTCGGCGAATGTATGCATTGCGGCCAGCGCATCGGCGACAAACGCCTGGAAGCCCTGCCCTGGACCCCGTATTGCATCGAGTGCCAGGAAAAGGTCGAAAACGGCGAAATCGAGGACGAAACGCAGGCGGCGTAAGCCGGAAGGCGCGGGCCAGGAGCAGCTGGCCCAGCGTGATAGACTGAGATCATCTCAGGGCGGAAGCGCGCCTTACGGGTGCGCCTCTCGCCAATTCCCGTCCCAAAGGATATTCAGGGAAACCGGTGGATACTCAGACCCGTCACGCGCTTAAACAGGACAAATTTGTCACCGCAACCACCTCCGGGCTCGAGTGGGTCGGCGAAAACCGCGGCACCGTTCTGCTCTGGATTGGAGCAGCGGTCGTGGCGCTGGGCCTCCTGATCGCCGGGATCGTGGTGTATTACAGCCGCAGCGCGGCCGCGAACAACCTGCTGGGCCAGGCGCTGACCATCTACGAGACGCCCATTGCGCAGCCGGGCCAGCCGATCGAACCCGGAATGAAGACCTTCCCGAGCGCCGCCGACCGCGCGAAGGTCGCCTATCCGCTCTTCAGCGAAGCGGCCAGCAAGTACAGCTGGCTGAATGCCGGGCACATGGCGCTCTATTTTTCCGGCATGTCGCAGATTGACATGGGCAACGCCGCGGCCGGAGAAGCGGACCTGAAGAAGGCCTCTGACTCCGGCAACGACAACATCCGGGCTCTGGCAAAACTGGCTCTGGCCAACGAATATGTCCAGACCGGCAAGTCGATGGAAGCCGAGGCCCTGTATAAGGACTTGATCCAGCACCCCACGACGACGGTTCCAAAGTCGGCGGCTCAGTTGCAACTGGCTTCGCTCTACCTGACGACCCATCCCAACGAAGCAAAGAAGCTCTACGCCAAAATCGTCGATCAGGACAAGCAGTCCGCTGCCGCGGAGATCGCACAGCAGAAGCTGACCAGCCTCAAGTAAAGCTTCAACAAATTCAGGCTCTCGAAGGCTGGGCCTATTGCCCAGCCTTTGGTGCATTTGGCCGCTTCCATCCCCCACCCCCCGGGGGGTGTCTATTTTCCCCATGCATATGATTCTAAAGGGGATGGTGTTTTATCGGTTCTGTATCCATATGATTCTACAGCGGTTATCGCCAGCCTTATTTTTCATATGCTTACGGCAAGCATATGATTTCAGAAGGCTTACCGCCGCTCATCTGATTCCGTTGAGTTTACCTGCGGCCGGGCATGGCTCTTCCCCCCATCCCGAACAGGTACATCCTCAAAAGGAAAGGGGCCGCGTTGCATCGCGGCCCTTTCGCTGCGCCTGATCCCTCTTCCTGATTCCTATCTTTAGGATACCAGCGGGCACGGTGAAGAGTGCCAGGATTGTGAACGGCGGACGGCTCATAAAGCCTTTGAAATGAGCGGATGTTACTTCGGTGCGGCCGGTGGAGGCTTGACAGGTTTTCAGCGGGAGCGAATCCCTGCCGGGAAACCCGGGCGGCCCTCAGGAAAGATCGGGCTTCCAGACGTGAGCGCCGGGCTGGGGCAGCCCCACGTGGGCGAGGACGCGGCAGACGAACTGATGCGCCATCTCCGCGGAGTCGACGGGGCGGTCGTAAAAGGCGGGCATGACGGGAAAGATGGTGGCTCCGGCGTCGGCGGCCAGGCCCATGTTGCGGATGTGGATGCGGTTAAAGGGCGTCTCCCGCAGGCACAGGACGAGCGGGCGGCGTTCCTTGAGCGAGACGTCCGCGGCCCGCTCGATCAGGTTGGAGGCGAGGCCGTTGGCGATACCGGCGAGCGTACCCATGCTGCACGGGATGACGATCATCCCGGTGGAGGGATAGCTGCCGCTGGCCACCGCCGCTCCAATGTCGTTTTCCGGATGCTGGACGACCTTCTCGGAGCTGTGGCCAAGCAGCTTTTCCGCCAGCTGGTTGCGTCCGGAGATGCCCAGCTCCTCGGCCAGGACGCGCAGCGCGTTGTCGGAAGGGATGAAGTGGATGCGGCCCACGCGCGCGTCGGCATCGAGCAGCTGGAGCAGGGTGCGGCCAAAGACGGCCCCGCTGGCTCCGGTGAGGGCGACGGTAAGGTTCTGCAGCGGCTGCGCGTTCGGGTCCACGGATTCCAGCCTACAGGGTCAGGCGCGCGCGGTACAGAGCGGCCCCACCCGCGCAACGCCGCCAGCCGGCAACAGGAGCGATGCCTGTCCTTCAGGGAACCTCGACACAGTCTCCAGGCCAACGCCGACTGGAAGAGTGATTTGGCCTGTACGCGCCAATTGACCTTGGGGTCGCTAAGCACCGGTCAACCTGCCATTCTCTATCGATCTTCATCCTCCGATCACAATGTGGGCACCTGACGCCGGTGAAGCATGAACTGCGACACCTGAAGCGATCCCGAAGTGAAGCCCGTGAACTATGGCTTCAGAGTCTTACTGAAGCTAAAGGCTAAGATCGTCAGTCCTTCGCGGAAATAGAATTGATGGGCCCTCGACCGTTGAGCGCCTGACTCAAGATCGAAGCTGTTGCAATGTCTTTCGCGTGCACGCTCTTCGCACCAGCGCAATAGAATGCTGCCATATCCCCGGCCCCGTGCGTTCTCATCGGTCACGAGGTCGTCTATATAGAAACGCAGACCATGAAAGGTGGTGTGGTGGCACCGATAGACGGCGAGGGACCTGATCGCACAATCAACGACCAGGATTGCCATTTCGGCGCCTTCCGCAAACATACGGTGCATGCAGGCCTGGTAATCCGGCGGCAGGTTGGGGCGGAGCGTTCGGTGCAGAGCTTCCGCCGATGACAGCAGGGGCTGATGTGCCTGAGTGTCGTCGGTGATCGGGACGATCCGGATACCCGTTTCTTCGCCAGGTTGCGTCACTCTGCCATCCTCCCATTGCAGTTCCTCTCTCATCTCGCCTTCGTTGGACATTCGGGTGGAGCCGCGATCCATTCTGGACTGATGACTGCCCGAGTTGATCCAGCAGTGCATTCAGCACCTCGCAGACAATCAGGGCGTCACGGTAACAATGACCCGCTTGTACCGCGAAAGCGGCGGCGTTCCCTTATCAGTGACTCGCACGATGAAGTGAATTGTCTCCGGCTTGTTGACACTCGGAGCCGCCACAAAGATGCCATTGGTATCCGGAGCTCCGATGTCGATCAAACCCTTCCAGGAACCGGCCTCCGGGTATTGAAACCAGTACCAGGTCAGGCTGTCGCCATCCGGATCAGTCGCCCGTGCGCC
>JAJZJJ010000158.1 GCA_021810175.1 Acidobacteriota bacterium
TGTCTGCTCTGTGACTACGCTCGCCTGGAATTGAACGAAGCCGCGCGAATCGTCTGCGAAAACGAGCGTTTTCTGGCGGTGGTGCCGTGGTGGGCGGTATGGCCCTTCGAGACGCTGATCATCTCGAAGGAACACCGCCGCTCTCTGCAGGACTTCAATGATCGCGACCGTGAGGGGCTTGCGGATATTCTCCGTCAGGTAACGACGCGCTACGACAATCTCTTTGAAACCAGCTTTCCCTATACCATGGGTTTTCATCAGGCGCCGTGCGATGGAGAGGCCCACGATGGATGGCACTTCCATGCGCATTTTCTGCCGCCGTTGCTGCGCTCGGCCACGGTACGCAAGTACATGGTAGGGTTCGAACTCCTCGGTATGCCGCAGCGGGATATCACGCCCGAGGTTGCGGCCGAGCGTCTGCGTATCCTGCCGGCGAAACATTTCATGGAGAGATGAGCAGCCGTGGGGCTCTGCTGCGACTGGATCAGGCTTCAGCGCGCAGACACCGCCCGCCATCACCAGCAGATCAGGCGGCTGGAGAGAGAGCGGCTCTGGGATCAGGCCGTGCTCCTGCGGCTGGAAGCCCTCTTCGTCCGGCTGGAAGAGGCTTCGGCCTGCACCAGCCTATTGACGTTTCTGGGCTCGCCGGCGAAGCGTGGACGGGAAAAGCCTCCGATTTTGACAATCCACACAGCTTTTTCCGGTGAGTACGCTTCTTAGAATTTTGGTGATGCATTCCAGCCTGGAGCAGACGATGAACTCCCACGTCCAGCCGAATAAAACGTCCGTCCTGACGTCATGGAAAGAGATAGCGAACTACATGGGCAAGGGCGTCCGAACCGTACAACGGTGGGAGCAGGATTTTGGGTTGCCGGTTCGCCGTCCATGCGGTTCCAGCAAGAAAGCAGTCCTGGCCCGCCCCTCCGACTTGGATTCGTGGGTGGCGCTTCGCTGCAGACCTCGCGGCGATGCGAAAGAGGATTCAGCGGTTCGGCCGGGAGAACTTACGCTGCGCTCCACACTCGCTGCGGAGATCGAGACATCGAGAGCGTTGCGCGCCATCAGTCGTACCGTTCGCGGCGAGCTTCGCATGGAACTTCGTTCGCTACATGAACACGTGACAGAGATGTATCGAAAGTGCCGCAGCGAAAGGCCTGCCGTGCTTCAGGCAGAAAACGGCAGAAGCGCACGGCAGCCGTCGAATTAGCTGCCGAGTCCGCCATGGAAATTCGACGGAGAGGTCCCTGAGGCTGCTGGGCAGACGCTCTGGTAAACGTCGTTATTTCAATGGTGAGCCCGCTGGGACTCGAACCCAGGACCCACGCCTTAAAAGGGCGTTGCTCTACCAGCTGAGCTACGAGCTCACATCTCTTCCAGGTTAGCACAGCCGGACCCCCCTTCGGCTTCAAAAGCCTCAAGTTCCCGTACAAAGCACGGTTGTTGGCGACTGGAATTCTTCCCGGAAAGTAACTACCAAATTGTTACCGGTGGGGAATTCCATCGGATTGACGCTGCGTTTACCGTAAATCTAACTTCTTCTTCCGTCTGAAAGCGGGGAGCTTCGTTCGCCGAGGTGGCCTGCGCAAAGGGTAGAGCGACTCTCTATCGCACGAAAGTGGGAGGTGCCTCGGTAACGAAGTGGTATTGCCGCCGGGCATACGGTCTGGCAAGTTGTTAACGTCAGGACTGCACTGGTTATACTGCAGGTTCCGTGAACAGCCAGCCAACGGACAGCGGCATCGGAGGTCGGCAAATGGGAACCCCGGGCGTGCAACAGGCTACTGGAAGGGATTGGCGGATGAAGCAACAGGAAGACATGGTCTTTCGTAACAAGGAGTCCGAACAGGCGGACGACGTGGCCACACTGTACTCCTGGGCGAATCTGCATGGGGCGAAATACCGGGATTTTAGTGCCTCCCGCCAGGAAATGCGGACGCAGATGCGTCAGCGCGCCATCGCCGAGCAGGCCAGGCTGGAGCACGAGCAGGGTCGCGAGGGTGCGGCTGCCGCGCAGCAGCCGGAACGCAGGGAGGAGCATGCTATTTGGGAGGATCTGCTCCCGGATGCCGAAGAAAGGCTGACGCCGCCATCGACGGCCACGCGCTCAGTTGCGGAACTGCGTCCCGCGATAACCGAGACGCCCCGCTATGAGTTGCCAAATCCGTTACCCGGGAACGATGGCTCGCCGATGCGACGCAGTTCCGGGTTGGGAATTGAGCCGGCGCCGTTGGCCCGGCGCGTTTCCGCCCAGGGAATTGCGCAAGCGGTGGATCAAGCCGAGGCGCAGCGCTATGCTCCGCCGATGCGCGATCAGGAGCAGGCACCGCAGAAGCTCGAATCGGGTCGGCTGGATCGCGCTGATCGCTCCGACAGGATGGATCGTTCCGCGCAGCCTGAACGCTTTGAGCCGGCACAGCCGGCTGGTCCCGCATGGCTGACCGAACGTTCTGCGGCGGTACCGGCGCCCATGCCTGAATCGCTGCAGCAATCCCGCGAACGAGTGGCGGCTCGCTGGTTTGCGCTGCAGGGAGTGTTCGGTGGGGAAGCGAAGAATCAGCCGGTACGTTCAGAGCAGCGGCTGCCGGTTATGGCTGTTTTTTCCCTGGCCGGAGGCGTAGGCAAGACCAGCATCATCGCGGGACTGGGGCGCGCGCTGGCGGCTCGTGGTGAACGGGTGCTGATGGCCGATGCCTCTTCGTTTGGCCTGCTACCGTTCTACTTCGGCGCCCGGGATATCAAGCCGGGGGTGCTGAGAACATTCAGCGGCGCGCCGACCGATCCGCCCATTCGCATGTTGACGCTCAATATGGAAGCCGACGGCGGCGATCCGGATTTCGTCCGCAGAGAGATCACCCGCAATACGCAGGACGTCGGTCGAGTCCTTATCGACATGGCAACCGGCTCCGCGGCAGCACTCGTGCAGACACTGCGCCTGGCTCCCACGATTCTGGTGCCGGTTGTGCCGGACATGGCTTCCGTCGTCACTCTGCAGTCTCTGGAGAGCTTCTTCCGCAGTCAGGAATCCGTGGCGGGCAAAGCGGTACAGCCCTGGTACGTGCTGAATCAGTTCGACCCGTCGCTGCCGCTTCATCTTGACGTTCGCGAGGTTCTCCGCCAGCAGCTCGGCGATCGGCTCCTGCCGTTCGCGCTGCAACGGCGCGCCGCTATCAGCGAGGCGCTGGCGGAAGGCATGACTGTCATGGACTATGCGCCCGGTTCTCCAGCCGCGGAGGATCTGATGAATCTGGTCACCTGGGTGCGGAACACATCGGTCGCCGCTGCCGGTGCCCGCGGTCTGCGCTGGAGCGAACGATGACCCAATCCGAGCTCTGGGAGGGGTTTGAGACAGGGCGCGGACCGTTCTTTCGTCTGCTTCGGTGGGGATTCATCATTTTCGGCGTAGCGGTCATGATCTTTTTCGCCTCGCTCCAGCTCACCTGGCCGCAGCAGGCGGTTCTGGGTCTGCTGATCCTCATGTTGTGCATCTGGCTCAGCCGCGCCTCGGACTCTTATCTCGTCACGCTCACGCTGATGATGATGTCCATGTTCGCCACTTTCCGTTATGCGTGCTGGCGAATCCACACGGTCGTCGCTTTCTTTAAGGATCCGGGTTCCAAATGGGGTCCGATCGATGCCTTTTTCATTGTGGTGCTGCTGCTGGCGGAGGCTTACGCGTTCTCGATCCTGTATTTGGGCTTCCTCCAGACGGTCTGGCCCCTGCGCCGGGCTCCGGTTCCGCTGCCGGACGATCCCGAAGAATGGCCGGAAGTCGATCTGCTGATTCCCACTTACAATGAGCCGCTCAATGTGGTTCGCTACACGGCACTGGCTTCGCTAAACATCGACTGGCCGACCGACAAGCTTCACGTCTACATCCTCGACGACGGCAACCGCGACGAGTTCCGCGAGTTTGCTGTGGAAGCCGGCATCGGCTACATGACCCGGACCGACAATTCCCATGCCAAAGCGGGCAACATCAACCACGCACTGAAGAGTCTCGAATCGCCCTTCGTCGCCATCTTCGATTCCGATCACGTGCCCACGCGCAGTTTTCTGCAGATGACAATGGGCTGGTTTTTCCGGGATCCCAAGCTCGCGATGCTGCAGACACCGCACCATTTTTATTCGCCCGATCCATTCGAGCGGAATCTCGGCCAGTTTCGGGTGATTCCCAACGAGGGCGAGCTCTTCTACGGAATCGTCCAGGACGGTAACGACTTCTGGAACGCCTCCTTCTTCTGCGGTTCGTGCGCCGTGCTGCGCCGCGAAGCACTCGACGAGATCGGCGGCATTGCCGTAGAAACGGTCACGGAGGATGCCCACACCTCGCTGCGCATGCAGATTCGCGGGTGGAACACGGCCTACATTAATATTCCCCAGGCGGCGGGACTCGCTACGGAGCGGCTCTCCGGTCACGTGAAGCAGCGCATCCGGTGGGCCCGCGGCATGATCCAGATTCTGCGGACGGATAATCCGCTCTTTGCGCCCAACCTCAAGCTGCCGCAGCGTCTCTGCTACTTCAACGCAATGACGCACTTTCTTTACGCGCTGCCGCGGCTTGTTTTTCTGACCGCGCCGCTCATTTATCTGATCCTGGGCTTTACCAACGTACCCGGCTACTGGATTGCCATTCTGGCCTATGCGCTGCCGCACCTTACGCTGTCGAGCGTAACCAATTCGCGCATTCAGGGATACCATCGGCACTCTTTCTGGAACGAGATCTACGAGACGGTGCTGTCGCCGTATATCCTGCTGCCGACGCTGATGGCGATGTTCAACCCCAAGCTGGGCAAGTTCAATGTGACGGCCAAGGGAGGCCTGGTTTCGCGGACATTTTTTGACTCGCGCATCGCTCAGCCGTTCATCGTGCTGCTGGCCTTCAATATGCTCGGTCTGCTGATGGTGTTTCCGCGATTCCTGCACATTCCCGGACTGGAATGGCTGTGGGATGGCACCCATCCTGGCACGATTATTACCAATGCGCTGTGGACCACTTTCAACATCGTGATTCTGAGCACCTGCGTGGCGGTCGCCCGCGAAGCTCGACAGCTTCGCCAGCATGTTCGCATCGAGTTTACCGCTCCGGTTCGCATCGTTACGCCCGACGGGCGAATCATTCCAGGACAGACGATCGATGTCTCCAGCGGAGGCCTTGCCGTTGAGTTGCTGGAACATCTCGATGCCGAAGAGGGTGAGTCTCTGCGCGTGATTTTTCCGCTTCGCACCGGTGATGCGGATTTGCCCGCCACGCTGGTGAGCCTCACCGAAGGAACGCTGCGCGCTCAATTCGATCCGCTCACCGTACTGGAAGAGGAAATGCTCACTACCGTTCTTTACTCCCGCGCCGATACCTGGCTGGGCTGGGGCGAGTCGCGCGAAATCGATCAGCCGCTGCGCAGCCTGGGCCGCATCATGCGGATTTCCCTCACCGGTCTGGGAATTGCCTTCTCGGCCATCATTCCGCGGCGCAAAGCCAAAAAGAAAGCGGCCCACCTTGAGCCCGAGAGCATTGCACCGCTCCTGATCCTCGCTCTGCTTTTCGGATTCGGAGCCACGGCGCGCGCTCAGAATCTCTCTCAGCAGGCTGGCAGCCGCAGCACCGGCGTCGCGAATGTGGCAACCGCCACGACGGCCGTGCCCATTCCCGGTCAGAACATAGCTTCGGGGCCGGCCATGCCGGAAGGTCAGTTCCGGACCGTTCTCACGCTGGCCAATTTGGGAGTCCCGAAAACCATCGACTTGAAGGGCATCGACGCCTTTCATACTGTCTACTTCTCCGTTCCTCAGAACGAGGTGGTGAAGCAGGCGACGATGCACATCATCTATCACTTCTCGCCCAGCCTGATACCCGCCCTGAGCCACATCAAGCTGATGATCAATGGCACGCTCTTCGCCACCCTTCCGGTGCCAGAGAAGGCCTCCGAGGACGAGATGCAGCAGGCCGATCTCAACCTTCCTGCTGATCTGCTTGTGCGCAACAACACGCTCACGATGGAGTTCATCGGCCACTACACCATGACATGCGAGGACCCGGCCAACACGGTGCTCTGGGCTCAGGTGGATACCAATAGCTCCATTGTGCTGACCGGCGATCTGCTGCCTCTGACCGACGACCTGAAAAACCTGCCGCTCCCGTTCTTTGACCAGGCACTCGCCAGCCCGCCCGTTATTCCAGTCGTCTTCGCCACCCCCCCATCACTGAAAGATCTGAAGGCTGCCGGCATCGTAACCAGCTATTTCGGAGCGCTGGGCGACTATCGCATCATGCGGTTCCCCGTCTCCATCGGAACCATCCCGCCTGGCAACGTCGTCCTCATTGCGGATACAGCCAGCGATTTGCCCGATGGTCTGAGCCTTAGCCCGCCGAATGAGACGGCGGTGGCCGGAGCCAGTTCCGCGCCTTCATCCGATTTTTCCGCGGCCAACACAAAACTCGCCGGAGGGATTCCCTCCGCGGCCTCCACGAGTTCTCCGGCGACAACAAGCGACGGCGGGGACGCCGGCGTAAATAATCCGCAGGGCCCGGTGCTTGCCATTCGCACCAATCCCAACGATCCTTACGGGAAAGTTCTGATCGTGACCGGGGGGAGTGCCGATCAGACGATTGAGGCCGCTCAGGCTTTGGCCATGGACTGGAGCGGCATCCAGGGGCCAACTTCGCAAATGACCTCGCTCAAGCTGCCAAATCCGCGCAAGCCCGACGATGCTCCGCGCTGGGCCCAGACCGGCAGCAAGGTGGAGTTGTGGGATTACAGCTCGGCCCAATCCCTGCAGGGTGACGGATCTGTTCCCCTGGCTACCTACTATCGTCTGCCTCCGGATCTGTATTTCGGCAATAC
>JAJZJJ010000159.1 GCA_021810175.1 Acidobacteriota bacterium
AGCGAGGTGATGGGCGCGATCTTCTGCACGCGCTTCATCTGTTCGACGTTGAAATTGGAGACGCCGATGTAGCGAACCTTGCCTTCCTGCTGGAATCTGGCGAGGGTTTCCCAGCCTTCCTCGATTTCGTCCTCAGGATTGGGCCAGTGAATCTGATAGAGGTCGATGGTGTCGACGCCAAGACGCGTCAGCGAGCCTTCGATTTCTTCCTGGAGAGAACCGGCTTTGAGGCTGCGGTAGATTTTGCGATCGGGGAACCAGCGCATGGAGCACTTGGTGAAGACGTAGGGTTTTTGCGAACGGCCCTTCAGCGCCCGGGCGACGACTTCTTCGGAGTGACCGAGTCCGTAAATGGCGGCGGTGTCGATCCAGTTGATACCGGCATCGAGCGCGCGGTGGATGGTGTCGATGGATTCCTGATCGTCCTGGGCGCCCCATCCGAACTCCCAGTTGCCGCCGCCGATGGCCCAGGCTCCATAGCCGATGGGGGTGAGATGCAGGTCGGAGTTGCCGAGGGTGCGGGTTGCGAACTTAGCGGGTGAGGTGGTGGTGGTCATGGGTGTTTCGATGCCGAGGCTCCTTTGCAGGGTGCAGAGACGCTCTCATTGTAAGGTGCGGGAGCGCCTGGCCGGGCGCCATTTGGCGCGGGTTTCGTACAGTTCAGGCGGAGCGGTCGATGGCCCGCATGGCCTGGGCCGCATAGCGTTCGCCGGCAACCTGCTCTTCAGGGATGGCGGCTTCGAGCTCGGCAACTTCGGCGGGGGTCAGGCGAATCTCCGCGGCGGCGGCGTTCTCTTCGAGATAGCTGCGACGCTTGGTGCCGGGGATGGGCACGACGTCATCGCCTTTGGCGAGAACCCAGGCAAGGGCCAGCTGGGCAGGTTTGACGCCTTTGCGCGCGGCAATGGAGCGGATGCTCTCGATGAGGGGCTTGTTCTTCTGGAAGTTTTCGCCGGAGGAGCGGGGATAGCGGCCGGCCCGATAGTCGTCGGCGGGCAGCGAAGCCGGATCGGTAATGGCTCCGGTGAGCATGCCGCGGCCGAGGGGCGAGTAGGGGACAAAGCCGATGCCCAGCTCGCGGACAGTGGGAAGAATTTCCTTCTCAACATGGCGCTCCCAGAGCGAGTATTCGGTCTGGAGGGCGGTGATGGGGTGGACCTTATGGGCGCGACGGATGGTCGCAGGGGAAGCTTCTGACAGGCCCAGATATTTCACCTTGCCAGCTTTCACGAGATCGGCCATGGCCCCGACGGTGTCCTCAATGGGTGTCTGCGGATCGACGCGATGCTGGTAGTAGAGGTCGATGTGATCGACGCCGAGGCGCCGGAGCGATGCATCGCAGGCGGATTGGACGTATTCCGGTTTGCCGCTGAGGCCCCAGAAGGCGGGGTCGTCTTTTTTGCGGACGTTGCCGAATTTGGTGGCGAGGAAGACCTGATCGCGGCGTCCGCGGATGGTTCTTCCGACGAGTTCCTCGTTATCGCCGATGCCGTACATGTCGGCGGTGTCCAGAAAGTCGATGCCGAGATCGAGGGCGCGGAGGATGGTTGCGGCCGATTCCTCGTCGTTACGCGCGCCGTAGAACTCGCTCATTCCCATGCAGCCGAGTCCCATGCGGGAGACGACGGCGCCCTGCGAACCAAGCTTTACCTTGTTCATAGCGGTTGGATGGCGGCCGGGGCGCAGCCGCTTCACAAATGCGGGAGGCGGTTAACGTGCCGATTGGAGAGGGAGACAGGTCCGGACGGGCCGGGTCAGTTCAGGTCGTCGCCAATGACGACCGTCACCGGCGGATTGCTGGTGAGCTGGGCATCCATGATGAGCACGGTGCGCACTGCACCGGCCGATAAGTCGAGGCTGGCGCTGGTGTATTTCGTTTTGGTGGTGCCGGTGGGGGTTACGACCAGGGTGTAGGTTCCGGCGGGCACATCGAGGTAGCCGGTGATGGAGTTGGCGATCTGGTCGGTGAGCAGGGGTTTGGTTCCGGTCAGGTCGCTGCCGCCGGGGACGAGGTAGATATCCACGGGGCCGGTGGTCTGAGCCTGCTGAAGAAAGCGGAAGGCAATGTCGCCGGCGGGCGGGGTCGCGATCTGGTCGGTGAGCAGCGTGGCCGAATAGCCGGCGCCGGAGTCAGTGATGTAGATGGAATGCTCGGTGCTGGCCTGGAGGGTTGTGGCGACGGAGGCGGTGGCCTTTTTGGTGCCGGTGGGATAGATGTAGGCGGTTGTGGTTTCGGGAGCGGGCAGGAACGCGTAGTTCGTGATGCTGGGGCCGGCGATGTTTGCGGCGATGGGTGTTCCGCCCACGGTCACGTCGATGGCGGGTGCGTTGTAGGAGGCGTCAATGACGCGGACCATGGTTTCGGGGGTGACACCCTGGACGGACTGACATCCGCCGAGCAGACAGCCGAACAGGGGCAATGCCGCGACCAGAGTGGCGCCGCTCCATCGCTCCCAAAACGCCTTTCGTGCCGACCGTGCCATCGCGTTCGTGTGCCGTTGTTCCTGGTGCTGAGGATGCACTCATCTTAACCGGACGGGAGCCCGGAGAGGAAAGTTTTGCGAGTAACTGGCGGGTGATGAAACCGGATGGTCAATCCCGGGGCGGGGAGCTGCCAGGGGCCCTGGCTGGAATCAGCACTTTCGGCACTTCAGCATGATGGCCTGATGCAGGCGGTCGCGAAGCTCGTCGGGCAGTTCGTAGAGCTCGTGGCTGCGGTAGATCTGGATGGTCTTGCGGGTTGTATTCAGCGTAATCTCGCAGTGCTCGCAGCAGGCCAGGTGCGCCTGGAGATCGGCGCGGAGAGGCAGAGCCGTCTCCTGGTCGAGCATTTCATCGAGCTGTGCCAAAAACTCCGTGCAGGTCACTTCGCACCATCCTGGGCTTGTTTTGCGGCTCGCTGCTTAAAGTAGCGGCTGAGGCGTTCGCGCAACTGCAACCGCGCGCGCAGCAGCCGCGATTTGACTGCCGGAATGCTCAGCCCCAGCGTTTCCGCGGTTTCTTCCGTTGAAAGCCCGTCAACGTCTCGCAGCACAAACACCACCCGGAATCCCGGCGGCAGGCCCTGGATAGTTTTGCGCAGGATCTCCGCCATCTCCGACTGCCCATACAGCGCCTCGGGATCGGGACTCCAGTCGGCGAGATCGCGCGGCATGGAGCCTTCTTCGGTTTCCACGTCTTCGTCGATGGAAACCATCTTCCCGGTACGCCGCTTTCTCAGACGCATCAGCGACTCATTGACCGCGATGCGCACCAGCCAGGTGTAGAACTTGGAATTTCCCTGGAACTGGTCCAGCTTTTCGTACGCCTTGAGGAACGCGTCCTGAACGACATCCTCGGCATCTTCGCGGTTCTGGACGATATGCTGGGCGATTCGAAAAACCTGGCGTTCGTACTGCCGGACCAGCTTTTCGAAGGCCGCCATATCGCCCTCCCGCGCCTGCTGGACGAGCAGGACGTCGGGATGCAATTCAGCCGTTCCTTGTGTTTGGATGGGAGAAGACATGAATGGCTTCAGAATTTCAAAAAGGGCAATCTCGAGGATTCTGGATCGAAGGGCCTGTTCCGATTCTAAATCTGTTCGGCGCACATGGGCAAAAGGGCTCCGGATTGGGGCGGCAGCCATTCTGCTGATGCTGGCCGGCTGCAAGCATCCGCCGACGTACAGCGGGCCGCCGAATCTGATCATTCGCATGGTGATGAAGAAGTGGGCCATTGTGCCGGACCGCATTGTGATTCCGCAGGGAGCGCACGTTGAGCTGTCCATTATTTCCACGGATGTAGAGCACGGAATCGGGGTGCCGGGACTGTATATCAATCAGCCGGTGCAGCCTGGGGAGACGACGATTGTGCGTTTTCTGGCGAAGACTCCGGGAAGTTATCTGATGAACTGCAGCGTTCTGTGCGGACGGGGCCACCATTTGATGAAGGGCGTCATCATTATCACGCCGGCTCCGAAGCAGCCGGGAGAGACGGACAAACCGGGCGCGAAGCCGCAGTGACGGTGGCGCAGCGGGGATTCCGCGGGCTGCCTCAGAGGATGTTGACGGCGCGGGCGGCGAGGAGGGCGACGGTCGTGAAGGAGATGAGGGACTGGAGCATCATGAGGACTTTGGCCCAGCGGGAGAGAACGGGGCTGTCTGTGGGAGAAAAAGCGGTGCTGGTATTGAAGGCTAGAAAGAGATAGTCGACGAAGCCGGGTGACCAGTGCTCCTCGCCCATGGCGCGTTTGGTTTCGGGGAGGAGGGTCATTTGGGGAAATAGAAAGGCTCCGTCAGTGTGGACGCCGCGGAGATCGCGGGCGTGGGGACCGCCGGCGTCGAGACGCCAGTACCAAGAGGCAAAGACGAGGATGTTGGCGATCCAGAGGGCGGCGGCGGACTGGAGCAGGTCGCGGGGAGACTCCTTGTGGGAGGGGAGAGCGAGCAGAAGGAGCGCCAGCGAGTAGACCATGTCGACCGTGACGACGGAGGTAATGAGGATTCCAAGAATGCGATTGAGGCGGGGGCTTCCGCGGTAACGCGCCCAGACCACTGGGATCATGAGCAGGACAACGATGGCGAGGAGGAGCCAGTCCGGGCCAAAGGAGAGGGATTCAGGGATGGAGAGACGAAGTCCGCCGACGGCGAGGAGGGCCAGCATCGCGGGCCAGCGGGGTTCGGAGCGGCGGGGCGGGTGGGTCACAGGTTTTTGAGGAAGTTGACCATTTCGGGATCGGTCCAGTTGATGGGGCCGATGACTTTGCGGCGGATGATGCCTTTGCGGTCGATGATGTAGCTTTCCGGCGGGCGCCGGGTGCCGAAGGAGAGGTTCGTCTTCTGGGAAGGATCGACGGCGGTGACGATGCCCTGGATGTGGTTGTCGATGAGGAACTGGCGATAAGCCTGGGGGTCGGTGTCAAAGCTGACGGCGACGACGACAATGTTGGGCATCTCCTTCTGGAGCTGCATGAGCGAAGGGAACTCTTCGAGACAGGGCGGGCACCAACTGGCCCAGAAGTTGAGGACGACGATCTTGCCGCGGTACTGTTTCAGCGAGACGGTCTTGTCGCCGTTGTGGATGACGAAGTCGGGAGCGACGCGGCCGATGGAGCCGGGGTGTCCGGTGCGGTTGCAGCCGGTGGCGAGCAGACAGCAGGCGAGCGGCACCAGAACCAAAAGCGCCGCGGCGCGTGTGAGGGAGCCGATCCGCAGAGGGGCGGCTTTCGCAGTTGCCGGGGAGGAGCTGCTGGCGGGAGTGGAAGGGCTGCGGCGGAACACATTTTTATAATAATCGGGGATTCAGTTTGCGGTATGGTTGCGGGGCTGAGGCTGCAGATCGTTATTCGGGGGGCTGGGTTACGAACGTTCAGACACCATTGAAGCTGTCGGTGATAATTCCGGCGCGAAACGAAGAGGCCTGCCTTGGAGACTGCCTGTGGTCGCTGGTGCGGCAGGAGGAAGAGGGCTGGGAACTGGCGTCCGGGCAGGCCAGCAGACAGGCGGAGGCGCCGGGCTGGCGGTGGGAGATTCTGGTGGTGAACGACGCGTCCACGGATGGAACGCGGGCGGTGGCGGAGAGCTTTGCGGGAGTGACGGTGCTGGATGCTCCGGCGTTGCCGCGCGACTGGACGGGGAAGGCGAACGCTGCGTGGGCGGGAGCGAAGGCGGCGCGCGGGGAATGGCTGCTGTTTACGGATGCGGACACGATTCATGAGCCGGGGCATGTGCGGCTGGCGATTGTGGAGGCGGAGCGGCATGGCGTGGGGATGCTGTCGTACTCGCCGCGGCAGATTGTGCAGGGGTTGGCGCAAAAGGCAGTGATGCCGCTGGTGTTTGGGGATCTGGCGGCGACGTATTCGCCGGCGAGGGTGAACGACAAGGCCAGCGCGGTGGCGGCGGCAAATGGGCAGTTCCTGCTGGTGCGACGGGATGTGTACGACCAGATCGGCGGGCACGAAGCGGTGAAGGGGTTGGTTCTGGAGGATGTGGCGCTGGCGGCGATGGTGAAGCATCGGCGGCTGGGGCTGCGGTTTCGGCCGGCTCCGGAGGCGGTGGCGGCGCATATGTACCGCAGCTTTGGGGCGATGTGGCAGGGATGGACGAAGAACCTGGCGTTGCTGTTCGGGAATGCTCCGGCGCTGGCGGGGATGCGGCTGGTGCAGTTGGCGGTGCTGGTCGGGGTTCCAGTGCTGATCGGATTGTTTGGGGCGAGTCCGACGCTGTTTGCAGGGCGCGCCGATGGCCTTTATAAGCCGATGATGCTGGGAGCGCTGGGAGTGGTATGGCTGCGGGCGCTGTGGGGTTTCTACCGGCGGGTGGCGCGGTCGAACTTCCGTTTTCGCGATTACGTTTGGACGCCACTGGGGATTCCGCTGTACGCGGCGATGCTGTGGCAGAGCTGGTTTCAGATTACGGTGCTGCGGCGCGTAGTCTGGAAGGGCAGAGAAGTGGCGACCGGCAGATGACAGGGACAGGGGAGCGGGTGCGGAAGTGATTTTGCTGACACGGCGGGCGGAGTTTTCGGCATCGCACTACTACTGGGTGGATGCGTGGACGGAAGAGGAGAACGTGCGGGCATTCGGCAGGTGCGCGAATCGCAACGGGCACGGGCACAATTACACGCTGGAAGTGACGGTTGCGGGCGAGCCTGATCCGGTGACCGGATTTGTGGTGGATTTGAAGCGGCTGAAGGACGTGATCGAGCGGGAAGTGCTGGCGGCTTACGACCATCGGCACCTGAACCTGGAGGTTCCCGAGTTTCGGACAACGGTGCCGACGACTGAAAACATTGCGGCGGCAATCTGGCGGCGTCTGGAAGGGAAGATTGAAGGCGCGCGGCTCTATAAGGTACGG
>JAJZJJ010000160.1 GCA_021810175.1 Acidobacteriota bacterium
CCATGCGGGAGCTGGCGCGGCCGCTGTCGAGCGCATGGTTGTTGGGATTGATGGCCATGGCCATCGCGTAAGCTGCGTGGGCCGCCGGATGCGGGGGCTTGAGCATTTGTCCGGCGTAGAGCGGGTGAAAGTAGGGGTAGTTGTCGCCCATGCGCTCGGCGGCTTCAGCGAGTACCGCGGCGGCGCGATCCATGGCCGGAGGAGCCAGGTTTGCGGCGGGCAGATGGCTGAACTTTGACTGGAGGCGTTCGAGGGCGGCGGAGAGCAGATGGAGGGTGGTGTCGCTCATGGATGGGTTGGTCGAGAACGCTTCAGGATACTCCCGGCTGGAGCGAGGCATCCCCCAAAAGGAGTATCGGTGGAAATTCAGGAGGGTGGCCGATATTGTGTATGCTGGCGGCAACCCCAAAGGCAGGCTGACGCGCTCCCGAGCGATGGCGCGGGCAGCGTTCCGGATCAGCGTGCTGGATGATGGAGAAATGCATGGATTGGTATCTGCTGGCGCTGAAGAGGTATGCGCAGTTCAGCGGCCGCTCCCGGCGGAAAGAGTACTGGATGTACTCGCTGATCAACGGAATGATCGGGCTGGTGCTGTACGGCGGCGGCATCGTGCTGATGGCGCATCGCGGATTGGCGGCCCTGCTGCTGATTTTTGCGGTGGTATATGAGCTGGGCACGGTGGTTCCTGGTCTGGCGTGCGGAGTGAGGCGGCTTCACGATACGGGTCGAAGCGGCTGGTGGATTCTGCTGGGGTTTGTGCCGGTGCTGGGGCTGGCGCTGGTGGTTTTTCTGGTGCTGGACAGCGAGCCGGGACCGAATCAGTATGGGGGGAACCCGAAATTTGCGGTTCCGGGGCCGTTTCCCGGCTGACGCAGAAGTAACCAAAATGGGATCAAGTGAGGGGATTGATTCATCGCGGGAAGTAATAGCACCGCGGTGGCGGTTCGTCCGTATGTTTACTTCGCTATCCTTCCTGACCTGCTACACTTGGACTGCGTTAGAACAGAACCGGGCAAGAGCAGTCGTTCGCCATGCCCAGTAGCATCAGGCTTCTGCCAGTTTCGCTCCGATTCACTCCAGCGCAATTTAATGATCAGGAAACAGCAACAAAATGGAACAAGGTACAGTGAAGTGGTTTAACGACGCGAAGGGCTACGGCTTCATCTCGCGCCAGAACGGCGAAGATGTCTTCGTGCATTACTCCGCCATTTCCGCGAATGGCTTTAAGAGTCTGCAAGAGGGTCAGGCCGTGCAGTTCAACGTCGTGAAGGGGCCAAAGGGCTGGCAGGCAGCAGACGTTCAGCCTCTGTAAGACGCACAAAATCATTCATACAAGCGCAAAGGCGAGCCCTAGGGTTCGCCTTTTGCCATAGGGGAAGAGCGTCCGCACCGGAAACCCCTTGCGAGGCGGAAGCCACAATTTAAGATGGCTCCATGGGCAGGAGTACAAGCACGAGCAGGGTATCGGCACGGGGAATCATCATCGGCGCGTTTGCGGACGTGCTGGCGGCTGTCGTGCTCGGCGTTCCATTTTCGCTTTACACCCTTTCGCAGATCGATCCGGGGCATCATCTGGCGACCGGTCAACTGGCTGCGGCGTCGACAGCGGCCATCCATGCGCATCCTTTAGTTCGAGCGGCGGAGTTGCTGACGGGCCTGCTGGCTGCCGTGTTTGGTGGCTATACCGCGGGTCTGTTTGCGAAGCACGACGAGGTGCTGAACGGCGCCCTTTCCTGCTGGCTGAGTCTGGTGCTGGGGAGTTTCACGCTGGTTCTCGGCAACAGCCCGGATTCGTTCGCGATTACTTTTCTGATGCTGATCGCCAGTCCGTTCTGCGGAATGCTGGGCGGTTATCTCCGAATCCGGCGGAAGGAAAGCTTAGCGCAGGTGGCCTGAGGGGAATTCGGCAGACCCTGACCTGCGTAACCGCTTCGGCGTATGGAAGCCTTGTTCCGGCGAGCGGGAAGGCCGGAAAATACTGTCGTGTTCCAGATGACGCGGCTGCGCCTGCTTGAGTCCGCGGTGGAGGCGCTGCAGAGCGCTTCGAGCCGGCGGCGGCCCAACCGGCCCGGACATCTGGTGACTGGAGAACGCGGCGAGCGGGCCGCATTGTTCTGGCTGCGCCGGCGCGGATACACGGTGGTGGCGCGTGGCTGGCATTCGTCGCGCGCCCGCGGCGATCTGGATCTGATCGCGTGGACAACGGAGCGGACGGAGCCGACGCTCTGCTTTATCGAGGTGAAGACGCGCACGACGCGCGCGGTGGCCCCGGCGCATTTGGCGGTAGATGAGGATAAGCGGCGCACGCTGCGGCGTCTGGCGCGGCACTATCTTCGCCGTCTGCCGAGTCGAGATGTGCCGACACGGTTTGACGTGCTGTCGATCTATTTCGAGCCGGAGAAGCCGGTCGAATTCGAGCATTTCCCCGGCGCGTTCGGCTGGGAAGAAGGTTCCTGAGCGCTCCGCAGCCTACTTTTGCGGAGCGCTCTGGGGAACCGTGGTTGGCTGCTGCGATGGCGGCGCAGGTGACGGCTGCTTTTTTGCTTTGTTCGCGTTGTTGGTGATGTTTTTGCCGGCGTAGAAGACCTGAATCGACGAGCGGAAGCGGTGATAGTTGGTGTAGGTGACTTCTTCGCGCAGGTGGACGTTCTGGCTCATGGAGTAGTTGCCGCCCTCGAAGTGCAAAATCCCGTCGCCCTTCGTGTAGACGGGGAACCAGTACTGGCCGTCGATCATCTGGCGGTAGGTGATGAAGGGCACGCTCAGGTTCTGGTGGCCGCGCTTCATAACGTCGGGGACATTTTTGCCGTCGGCGACGACAATCTGATGCTCCCGCTCGTCCACCCAGACCCGGCCCTGGAAGTAGCGGTGGTGTTTTTCGATCACTTTGGGCCTGACGGAAAAGACCCAGGTGTGGATTTTGTCGATCCGCTGTTCGCCGAGGTAGGAGATGTTGTACTGGCGGGCGCCCTGGGTGGTGAGCACGAAGGGGAGGCGGTGGGCGATGTCGGAGAAGTCCTGCTCGGTCATCATGACTTCGGTGAGCGTGCTTTCCGGGGCGTAGGTCACGCGTTCCTTGCGCTGTCCCTGGCGGTCGTAATAGATATTGACCACCTGGTAATATTCGCCGTTGGGTTTGCCTTCGCTGTCGAGGGTTTCAACTTTGACTGTACGGGTCCAGGTGTAGTCGTTGAGAGCCGCCTGGAAGAGGGATTCTTTGGCTGTGAATTCCTTAATGATCTGGGCAACGGGGATGGACGGAGGGTTGGGATGGAGCCGTCCGAAGCCGGCATCGAGCGGCATGGACGTTGCTGAAACCTGGGCGTTCAGCGCGGTGGCGCAAAGCAGGACGATTCCAGGCACGGCGCAGCGGAGAAGGCGGAGGGGCGAGGCTTGGGACACAGGCAGCTCCTATGCTTAAGAATAGACGCAGCGCAGAGGCCGATGGCATGGCCGGATGTCCTTCTTTCCGGATTCGGAAGAGATCGTGCGGTCCAGGAGGCGGCGGCCGGGGGCCGGCGGGCTGTTGGCAAGAAGCGCATAGGCGCAATTGAAGGCAGGCAGTACACTTGCGGGGTACCCAGGTGCTGTCCACGCCCATCGCATGAACGCGGATTTCTATCAGGTTCCCACCCTCGCATTGATGGCCGTGCTGGTCGCGGTCTTTGCCGCTCTGAGTGTGCGGCGCAGTGGACGCACGTCGTACGGCTGGCGACCGGAGCGGGCCCCGTCGCTGCGCAACCGTCATTTGCTGTGGCTGGCGGGCTGGATTCTGGCCGTGCTGCGGGTGGCCATGGAAGCCTTCGGGCACGACCGGGCGGGAGTTTTGGGTGCGATCTCGCTGGCAGCGATGGAACTGGCCCCGCTCATGTTCCTGGGTTCGCTGGCCTCCCAGTATTTCATCAGAAGGCCACGGATTCCCTTTGTGGCAGCTTTCGGCGTGCCGGTGGTGGTATTTGCCTCGGTTTACGCGCTGGTTCCGCATCCGGGTCCCTGGGTGCAGGGACTGCTGTTCGCATGCGTTCTGGTGGACGTGTACGTGGCCGGGCGCTGGGGGGTGGAGCGGAATTTAGTTCCGGTGTGGCTCAGCCTGGGGATGGTGGGGCTGTTTGGGAGCGGGTGCGTCTGGCTGGTGATGCACCGGGACTACATGATGGACTTGCGCCTGGTGCAGAGCGGCATTCTGCTGATGACGGCGCTGCTGTTCATCGCGGCATTTCGCAGGGTCACTCCGGGGCTGGTTTTTACCGCGGGCGGCCTGGTGTTATGGTCGGCGACATCGGGGCTTGCGTTGTTGACCGGGCATTACTGGGTGGAATCGCTTCGGGTGGTGAACCTGATGCGGGTAATTACAGCTGTGGGCATGATTGTGCTGGTGCTGGAGGATGAGATTGCCTCCAATCTGGCAGCGCAGCAGCGAGACCGCCGGACCCGCGTGGAGATGGAGAAATATACCTCGATCTATCTGGCGGACACGCCGTTTGACGAGGAGAGCGGGCAATACAACCGCGTCTGTGAAACGATCGCGGGTGTAAGCCGATTCCGCCAGGCCGCGATCTTCCTGCATCGGGTGGATGGGAATTTTCGACTGGCGGGCAGCGCCGGGATGGACCGGGTGCTGGAGGGGGCGCTGGATTCGCTGGCCCGGCAGACCAACGAGGCCAGGACGCTGGAGGTGGCGCGGGGCAACTATTTTTCGCGGGTGGCGGGCAGCCTCACGCTGATGGACCTGACGCCGCTGATGCGGCCCGGCGACGAGCTGCTGCAGTTGAATTTCCGTCGAGCCTACGTGATGGGCATTCGGACCACGGATGGACGGCTCCAGGGGGCGCTGCTGCTGGCGGGGCTCAGGAATCCTGAAGAGCCGCTGCTGGCCGAAGATGTGCTGCCGCTGGAGATGCTGGTATCCAGGATCGGGTCATCGCGGGAGCATCTGGTGTTGCTTCGCCGGCTGATGCAATCGGAGAGACTGGCCGGACTGGGGCAGCTTGCCGGGGGCGTGGCGCACGAGCTGAACAATCCGCTGACGGCGGTGACGGGTTTTGCGGAACTGCTGGCCGAGAGCGATGGTCCGGCGCAGAAGCATGCGCTGGTGATTCTGAACGAGGCGCGGCGCATGAAGCAGATTATCGAGAGCCTGATGCGGTTCCGGCGTGCTGCGCCCGGAGGGCATTCGCCGGTATCGGTCGAGACGCTGCTGCAGGACATCCAGAAGGTGACCCGGCACGATCTGGAGCGATCGCGTATTCGCCTGCGGCTCAAGGTGCCGGAGCAACTGCCGCTGATTCGCGCCGACGGCGAGCAGATGCGCCAGGTGTTTCTGCAGATCTTTCGCAACTCCATGTCCGCACTGGAGGAACTTCCGGCGAACGAAGAGCGCCGCCTCACGGTGGAGGTGGGGGTGGTTCCGCGAGGAATGGAGATTGCGTTTGCAGATAATGGCCAGGGCTTTGCCGATCCAGCGCGCGCATTCGACCCGTACTTCACGACGCGCCTTCCCGGCGAGGGCATGGGACTGGGGCTGAGCATCTGTTACGCGATTGTGCAGGAGCATGGCGGGGCGATTTCGGCGGTGAATCTGGAACCGCGCGGGGGGGCGGTGGTTATTGAGCTGCCGCTGTGGGAGGCGGAATCCGAACATCCCTCGGTTTCCGGACGAGCAGCGGAGTTCCATGATGTATCTCCCGCTGGCGGACATGGCTCGGCCGGGGTAAATCAGGGATGAGTCACCAGGCTGATCGTTAGTCAAAAACTTACATTCAGCGAGTAAGAATTGCGGCTCACGTATTGGACTAGTCTGACTTGTGAAACTTCCTGCGATCTGGAGCGTCCTACTTAAAGGCACCCCCAGTGCATCGCTCAAGCCAATCCTGGCTTACTCAGACTGGCTGCATCATTTCTATTGCAGGTTCCACTGCGAAACACGCAGACGCAGTGGGCGTGAACGAGTGAAATCATCCGTCAGATGCTTAGCTGCTGTGCGCGGACACTCTTCCTGGGGGTGCTGCTTTTGTGGGGAACTTCGCGGCGCTTCAGGAGCGGCAGCGGCCATGAGCCCGCAGGCTGCGGCTACATCGGGCGCGACTGCCTCCAGGCTGTAAGCTTGAATCGATATGATTGCGCATCTGCGGGGGCGGCTTTTCGCCAAAGCTCCGGGCCAGGCCATTGTTGAAGCCGGCGGTGTCGGCTATGACGTCACCATCAGCGTGCCGACTTTTACCGCGCTGCCCGCCGAGGGTGGCGAGGTATCGATGTACATCCACACGCATGTTCGCGAGGACAGTCTTGCCCTTTTCGGGTTTCTCGAACGGGACGAAAAGCGTCTTTTCGAACGGCTGATCACTGTTTCCGGCGTGGGGCCGAGGCTGGCGGTCACGATTCTGAGCGGTCTGAATCCGGAACGTACGGTGGCTGCGATTCGTGCGCAGGACCATGCCACGCTGACCCGGATTCCGGGCGTAGGCAAGAAGCTGGCGGAACGGCTTGTGCTGGAACTTCGGGAAAAGCTGGAAGATCTGGCCACCGCCCCCGCGACGGGGACCATGACCGCGCCCGCCGCTGAGGATGTGCTGTCGGCGCTGGTGAACCTGGGATACCAGCGGCCGGCAGCGCAGAAAGCCATTGAGACCGCCGTAGGGAAGGATAAGGCAGCGGGGGAGGATTTCGACGCACTCTTCCGCGGTGCGCTGAAAGTCATCCGCTGAGGGTGGAATTGATTGAAGCGCCACCGGAGAGGCAGCTTTCCGGGTGCGGACGGTGTCTGCCTCAGATCCGTTTGGGAATTGCAGCGGGCTGACCGGGCGAGGAATTCAGGGAAG
>JAJZJJ010000161.1 GCA_021810175.1 Acidobacteriota bacterium
AAGCGAGGCGCTCGCGTCCGGGGCGCTTCAAAACCTCATCCAAGTCGGCAGAGGACTTGGCGCAGATTTCCGGGCTCTTGCAGTTGTTCTTTCCGAAGGGAGAAATCCAATGAAACGACGCGCATTCCTGAAACAAAGCACGCTGGCGGCGATGGCTGCCGGCAGTGGAAAGCTGTCCCACGCATTGAGTCCATCCGAGGATGGGGGGAACGGTCTGATTGCAAGACGCCCGCTGGGCAAGACGGGCCAGCACCTCTCCATCATTGGGATGGGCGGCATCGTGGTGATGAACAGCAATCCCACGTCTTCCAAAAACATCGTGGCAGAAGCGGTCGACCGCGGCATCAATTACTTCGATGTGGCCCCCAGCTATGGGGACGCGCAGGAACTGCTCGGTCCGGCGCTGGCTCCGTACCGGGCGAAAAGCTTTCTGGCGTGCAAGACGGGCAAGCGCGACAAGGCTGGTTCCCGTGCGGCGCTTGAAGAGTCGCTGCGATTGCTGAAGACCGACCACGTCGACCTTTATCAATTTCACGCGCTGACGAAAATGCACGAGCTCGACCAGATTCTTGGGCCGGGTGGGGCGATGGAAACGTTCGAGGCGGCGCGCAAAGAAGGAAAGATCAAATACATTGGATTTTCAGCGCATTCGGTGGAGACGGCGGTGGCCGCGATGGAGAGATATCCATTCGATACGGTGCTTTTCCCTATCAACTGGGTGCTGGTGTCGCAGGCGAACTTTGGGCCGCAGGTGATCCAAAAGGCGCAGGAGAAGGGTGTAGGCGTGCTGGCCATCAAGAGTATGGCGAAGACGGTGTGGCCCGCTTCCGAGAAGAAGAACCACCCGAACGCGAAGTGCTGGTATGAGCCTGCGGCGCTGCCCACCGAGGCTGCGCATGGACTGCGCTATACGCTGGCGCACCCGATTACGGCCGCCATACCGCCTGGCGAGGAGGCATATTTTCGCGTGGCGATGGATGTCGCGCAGCATTACAAGCCGCTCAGCCCGCAGGAGGAACAGGCGCTTCTAAACAACGCCAAGGGTGTTGAGCCGATCTTTCATCGCGGGAACGACGTCTAGGCCCAGAATGTCACTCTCCATCCTTGCCGCAGGATGCACGGCAAGGATGGAGCGCGCGGTTCGCCTACTGCATGTTGGTTTTCTTCTTGAGCGGCAGATCCTGCGACGAGCCGCCGACCATGAACGTGTAGCTGCCCGGAACCAGTTTCCAGGAGTCGCTGCCTTCGTCGTAAACCGACAGATATTCCTGCGGAACTGTGACCGTCACCTGCTTGCTTTGGCCGGGGTCGAGTCGTACCTTGTTCCAGCCCACCAGACGTTTGGGGGGCTCATTCGCGCTGGCGGGGAGCGCAGCGTAGACTTCCGCAATTTCCGCGCCCGCGCGGCTGCCGGTGTTCTTCACATTGAATGTGACCGTAGCCGTGTTCCTGGCGTTCACCTTGAGGCCGGAGTAGCTAAAGGTCGTGTAGGACAGGCCGTAGCCGAAGGGAAACAGCACGGGCTTGTGCTTCGCGTCGTACCACTTGTAGCCGACGAGAAGTCCTTCGTCGTAATTCACGTCAAAGGTGGGTTTCGCGACGCCGGTACGCATGACGGCCTGGCGGCCTTGTGCTCCGGGCGGCGGCGTGACCAGGTGAGGATGGGGAAGGTCGGCCTCGCTGAGCGGGAAGGTCATGGGAAGCTTTGCGCTGGGGTTCACGTCGCCGAACAGAACATTGGCGACCGCGTCGGCGCCTTTGCTGCCGCCGAACCACGCTTCCATGACGCCGCTGACTTTATCCAGCCAGGGCATGAGCGCGGCGGTTCCGGTTTCAAGCACCACGATGGTGCGCGGGTTGGCGGCGGCGACCTGCTCGATGAGCGCGTCCTGATTGTCAGGCAGCGCGAGGGTTGGGATGTCCATGCCTTCGCTCATCCAGCGGTAGACGAAGACGATCGCGACGTCCGATTTTTTGGCCAGCGCGGCGGCGGTGGCGGGATCTTTGCCGGAGTCGAACTGGACGTTCGCGCCGGAGGCCTTGGCGCGAACCGCGAGCAGCGGCGAGGTGGGGAACCAGACGTGCTCCTGCCATTTGCTCGGTGGCCGTCCGGGGGCGTCCACCTGCGCGGAGCCTCCGCCGGAGATCATGCCCGAGTCGGCGTGGGGGCCGATGATGGCGATGGAGTGGATTTTCGTCGCATCGAGCGGCAGGACGTTGTGCGCATTTTTCAGCAGGACGATGCTTTGTTCTTCGATGGTCTGGGCGACCTTCAAATCGCGTTCCACATCCACCACACTTTTCTGGACGGGGTAATCGACCAGGCCATCGGCAAACTCGGTGCGCAGGATGCGGCGGACGTGGTCATCGAGCTGCGCCATGGGAACTTTGCCGGACTGCACGGCGTCCTTCAGCGGCTGACCGTAGAACTCATCGAGTGGCTCCTCATTATCGAGACCTGCTTCCGACGATTGCACGGTGCTGTGGGTGGCGCCCCAGTCGGAGACGACGAAGCCGGGAAATTTCCAGTCTTTTTTCAGGACGCCGGTAAGCAGGTATTTGTTCTGGCAGGAATAATCGCCGTTGACAGCGTTGTAGGCGCACATCACGCTGCCTGCGTGGCCGGTTTCGAGGCCGATCTGGAAGGCGAAAAGATCGCTTTCGCGCATGGCGCGTTTGCTGATGATGGCGTTGTACTCGTTGCGGCCGCTCTCCTGATCGTTCATGGCGTAATGTTTGATGTCGCCGATGACGTGCTGCTCCTGCTCGCATTTGGTGCGGTTACCGACCAGTGTTCCGGCCAGGACCGGGTCTTCGCCCATGTACTCAAAGGTCCGCCCGTTGCGCGGGTCGCGGGTCAGGTCGACGCCGCCACCAAGGGTCATGTTGTAGCCCTGGGCGCGCAGTTCGCGGCCAATCAATGCGCCGTATTCGCAGGCCGCGTGCGGGTCCCAGCTTGCCGCCGAGCCGACATTGGCGGGCAGCGCCGTGGAGTAGCGGCCGTTCATCGCGCTGCTGCGCACGCCGTAGGCGGCGTCGCTCATCTGGATGATAGGAATGCCGAGGCGCTCGACGCCAAGCACAAAGCCCGCGCCACCGTTGCCGAGATAGGCGTTAGGGCGCGGCGGACCCCAGCCCGGCATGCCCTGGCCATGGACGAGGTCGATCTTCTCGTCGAGGGTCATCTTCTGCAGCACCATATCGGCGCGCTGGTCGGGCGAGAGGCTGGTGTTCATCCACGGCTGTCCGGCGGCGGGATTGGTTTTCATCTGGTGCGGGCGATGCTGCGCCAGCGCGGGGGTGAGCGCCACGGAGAGACTTAACAGGGAGAGAAGAGGAAGCCGAACCAATTTGCTCATGGAGTAGAGGACCGTTTGGAGACTGTTGGACTGAGGAAACAAGTGCCAGACCATGATAAACGGAGGGCGTGTTGCCGCAGCCGCAGCGGCCTGAGGTTCCATTCGAAAAACCTGGCTTGAAAGGGAACTCTTCTTATGGCCAGCCGTGGTTTACGCCATTCCTTCGTGTCCATGTTTCGCTCTCAGGACCATGACCGGGCAGGGCGCGTGGCGGAGTACGGCCTGCGCAACACTGCCCAGCAGAACGTTGGCCACGGCATTGCGGCCATGGGTTCCCATGACGATCAGATCGGCAGGCCAATTTCTTGCCGCATCGACCACTTTTGCAGCCGGTTTACCCTCCTCCAGAAACTGAAGCGGTGGAGGCGTCATGTCGCGGCGCGCCACAAATGCATTGAGCAAGGATTTTGCGTCGCGCTTGAGGATGACCAACCAGTCGGCCGCGGAAACTCCAGAGTCCGCGACAGCACGCGCCTCTGCCGGATCCACGACGGTGATAAAGGCAATCTCCGCTCCAAGCTGGCTGGCGAGCTCCGCTCCGACGTCGGCGGCGTGCGCGGCGAAAGTACTCTGATCGATCGCAATTAAAATTCGTTTGAAAGTCATTGGTCCCCCTCGTTCTCAGATTCGGAATCTGCTGAAAATCTTCACCTTGACAGTATCCAACGCAAGTAGAAAGGCGGCGAGCGCAGCCAGGAGGGCGAGAAGGCTCCACGCTGGAACTGGAGCCATCAACACGCCGCGGATTGCCATGGCGCTGACGGCGGTAATGTCGGCGGCGGTGCTGAGGAGCAGGAACCGGCTTGGCCGGGAATGCCAGAAGTGGTGGCGTTCGCGTACCAGGTAGACGGCTCCCTGGCCGCTGAAGACCAACATGACAAAGACGAGAGTCTGAAGCTGCGCCAGCGGAAAATGAAGAACGTTGCGCGCCAGGAAGAACACCGAAAGCGAGAACACCAGCAAGAGCGAAGCGAGGGATCCGGCGGTCAACATCAAGGTGCGTATGTCCCACCGGTCGGGGCGTGGTGAGGCGGAAACGCGATCGGTCGCGATGGACATGGTGACGAAGTCGTTGGTGAACAGGAGAAGGACGATGAGCAGCGGAGTGATGACAAAACTGCGCGTGAGCATGACCCCAAGGGTGAGAAAGACGCCAATCTCAATGGTCTTGATGATCTTGTTGAGGGTGTAGGTCAGCATCCGCTGATAAATGCGGCGACTCGACTCAATGGCCGCGACGATGTCGCCGAGTCCCGGCGTCGTCAGCACCAGGCTGGCCGCCGCCTTGGCGACATCGGTTGCGTTGGCCACTGCGATGCCCGTCTCGGCTTGCTTGAGGGCGGGGGCGTCGTTGACGCCATCGCCTGTCATGCCGCAGACGTGGCCCTGCGCCTGGGCGGCGCGCACCAGGGCCACTTTGTCTTCGGGGTAAACTCCGGCGAAGATATCGCAATCGGCGAGTTTGCCGGGATCGAGGGACCGGATGCCGGCGGCCTGGCACAGGCGGGTGCCGATGCCCATGGTTCTGGCAACGGACACCGCCGTAGCGGAGGAGTCGCCGGTGATCATTACGACGCGGACACCGAGGTCCTGAAGCCGATGAACGAGCTGGCGGGAGTCGGCGCGGGGTGGGTCTTCAAACGCAATCAGGCCGGTAAGGCCCAGGGCCTGATCCGCAGGTCCGCAGGCGACTGCGATGACTCGATAGCCCGGTCCAGCCAAGGTCCGCAGATCTGCCTCCCAGTCGGGGTTGGGCAGCGCCCTGGCTGCAACCGACGCGGGGTATCCCTTGACCGCGTGAAACGCTTCGCCGCCCTTGCCGACAAACGCTTCGCTGACCTTGCTGGCGGGATCGAAGGGGAGAAAGCGGGTCCTGGTTTCCGCGGATGCATCGATCCCGTTCTCCGCACAAAAGCGCAGGATGGCGACGTCGATGGGATCCTGATTGCCCGAGTCGCTGGCATAGCCCGCGAAGCGCATCAGGTCCGCGATGGAAGACGGTGGGTAGGCCAACGTCCGCTTGACCGCGAGCCGGTTTTCGGTCAGGGTACCGGTCTTGTCGCTCAGCAGGAGATCCATGGCGGCTGCTTCTTCAATGGCCGAGAGCCGTGTCACCAGAACACCGGCGTGGGTGAGTTCCATGGATCCAAGGGCGGTTGCCAGGGTGAAGGTTGCAGGCAAAGCGGCGGGTACAGAAGCAACGAGGAGGATAAGAGCGAAGGGCAGCATCTCTCCCAGTGGCAGGCGGGTTGCATGCGCAAAAACCAGGAGCGCCGCTACGAGAGCGAAATCCAAGACGCCCAGGTACTTTACGATGCGAAAGATCGTCGCTTGAAGATGACTGACCGTTCTTGCGGTGCTGACCAGCTCCGCTGTTTTGCCAAACGATGTATGGGCGCCGGCGGCGATGACCTCGGCGCTGGCTTCGCCGCGAACGACCGTCGCGCCGGCGTTCGCCGTCTGGCCATGCTCCAGATCGACAGCCTGCGACTCACCGGTGAGCGTAGACTGATCGACGGAAATTTGCCCGGTGGCGATGCGTGCGTCCGCGGGGACAATGTCTCCCATGCGCAGATAGATTGCATCTCCCACGACGATTTCTTGCGAATCGATGATCTGCCAGGCGCCGTCGCGCATCACGCGCGCCCGGACTGGCAAGCTCTTTCGCAGCAAGGCCAGAGCGTTGGCGGCTTTGCGCTCCTGCAGGAGACTGAGAAAGCCGTTGAAGAGCAGGAGGATTGCAAGGATGAGGGCCTCCGCGCGCTTGTGAAGCACCAGTTCCAACACCACTGTGGCTTCCAGCATCCACGGCACCGGCGCCCAGAACTTACCTGCGATCCGCAGAATGGGATGAGAGCCGGGCTCGGGTATTGCATTGCGGCCTGAATCCTGAAGCCTTCGCCGGGCTTCCGCCGTGGTCAGGCCGGGCGGCGCGGACCGGGGGCTCGCGGGAATGGAGCCCGAAGGAACGGGAGCCGCCGGTTGTGGTGCTGGAGCGCTCACGCTGCGATCATACTCGAGCCGCTGCCGGAGGCTCCGGCTTATGTACCGATCGCGGTTGGTGAGGTGCAATTGCGGCGCCCCGATCTTTTCCAGACCCACTCAAGCCACAGGACGGATGGAATGGGACAACCCTGGCACCGGACAGTTTCGCCTCCTCTGTACGAGCTTCGCTGCGATGCGCTCTTTCGGAGGAGTACTATGGAGGGCGAAATGGACGGGGAGTTGGAGATTACCGGATACGCGAAAAGCTGTTGCGTGAGGGCATGTCACGTGCGGAGGTGAATACCATGGCGCGCCGGACAGTGGGCGATGCACGGCGGTGGCGGGAGCGTTTGGTCGGGTTGTGGCAGTTGCCCGCGCTGGAGAATTTTCTGCGCGATGTAGTTTTTTCGGCGCGGCTGCTGAAGAAGTCGCCTGGCTTTACCGCAGTTGCTC
>JAJZJJ010000162.1 GCA_021810175.1 Acidobacteriota bacterium
CTTCCGCTGGACCCAGCTCCACACCCTGCCCGAATACGACTTCCTCGCCGCCGACCGCGAGCTCATCCGCGACCTCGCCGCCGGAAAGCTGCTCTAACGCTCAACCCATCCGAAGAATCCCGTCCCCTCACAACCGAAATGCGCTGAAAGCAGGACTGCTTGCGCGCCGAGTCCCCAGATGCCGAATGAACCACGCAGCCGCCGCCTCGGCGACAGCCTCCAGCGTTCCCGGCTCCTCAAACAAGTGCGTCGCGCCCGGAATAATCTGCAACTTTTTTTCGCACCTTAGCCTGGCAAGAGCTTCTTCATTCAGCCCGATCACCACATCGTCCAGTCCGCCCACCAGCAGCAGGGTGGGCACCTGCACATGTTCCAGCGCATCTCCCGCCAGATCCGGCCTGCCACCCCGCGAAACAATGGCCCCCACCTTGTCCGGCAGCTTCGCCGCCGCCACCAGTGCCGCCGCCGCGCCGGTGCTCGCCCCAAAATACCCAAACGGCAGATTCCGGCTTCCTAAATAGCCCTCCAGCCACTGCGTCGCGCCCTCCATCCGCTCGGCCAGGAGCGGAATATCAAACCGGATCCGCGCCGTCCATTCATCCTCCTGCTCTTCTTCGCGCGTCAGTAGGTCAAACAGCAGCGTCCCAATCTGCCTCTGCTGCAACACCTTCGCCACGTAACGGTTTCGCGGACTGAACCGGCTGCTCCCGCTCCCATGCGCAAACAGCACCACCCCGACGCAGTTCTGTGGCAGATGCAGCACACCCTCCAGCGTCAGGCCACCCATCTGAATCCTTACTTCCGTCTCCTCGCTCTTAGCCGCTGGCGGATCATTTTCCGCCGCATCTGCCAGCGCCATCGGATTCGCGCCTGCATCGGTCGCAACTGTCTCCTCTGCCTTTTTCATCAGATCGATTACTTCCTCATCCGAAACCTGCGAAAAGTCCCGGTAAAACTGCCCCACCGCGAAGAAATCCGGCTCTTCTTCCAGGCACACCACCTCGTCCACTTCTCGCCGCAATCGCGCAGAAATCCCCACGGGAGCAACCGGAAACGCAACCACCAGCCGCGCCGGTCCCATCTTTTTCAACATCTGCACCGCAGCCTCCATGCTCGCTCCCGTGGCAATCCCGTCGTCTACCAGGATCACAGTCTGTCCCGTCACATCCAGCGGCCCACGACCAGCCCGAAACCGCGTCTCGCGCTCCCGCAGTGTCTTCAACGTCGCGGATGTTATCCGCTCCATCTCCTCATCTTCGATTCCCGCCACTGCCACGATCCGCTCATTCACGTAACGGCTTCCGTCCGCCGCCACTGCCCCGAACGCGAGTTCCTCCTGCCCTGGAACACCCAGCTTCTTCGACAAGAAGATATCCATCGGCACACCTAGCGCCTGTGCAACCGGAAACGCAACCTCCACTCCGCCGCGCGGAATCCCCAATACGATCACGTCCTTGCGCCCTGCATACACGGCCAGCTTCCTGGCCAGTTGCCATCCCGCATCTTCACGATTCTTAAAGACCATCTCGGCCTCCGCACCCATCCCGGCGCCGTTGCATCCCTCTCCCTGCACCCCGGTGCCACTCGACAATTGAACTCTTCCTGTCGCGACTTTCCGTCCAACTTTAATCCCGGGCAGTGATTACGGTCACCGAGGTCTTTGTTCTACGTGCCCGCATGTGCACCGGACCGCGCTGCCCAGCGCACCTCACCGAAATCCACTCCCTCAACGCATCAAACTGATTAGACGGGTGTTTTCGGCTCTTCTCCTCCGCGGTGAGGCGATCTTATGGCAAGGCAACTCGCGCAACTACATTCCAACCTCACTGAATCCGAACGAAAACGCCTCGCCCGTATTGCCGAGACCCTGCGCCGTCTTGCCAGAGAAATGCTCCGCTTTGAGGCCTCGCTCTTTCGGCGGCCGCTCTCCGTCCATCCCCAACATCTGCGCAGCGCCCGCAATCTCGCCCACTATCTTGTTCTCCGCCGTCACGACCTGCGCGAACTGCAAGCAGAGCTCGCCGCGTTCGGGCTTTCTTCCCTCGGTCGGTGCGAAGCTCATGTCCTCAACACTCTCCAGCATGTCCATCGAATGCTCTGCTCCGCTATCACCTGCAACAGCCACCTCCCAGCCGTCGAGCCGCCAGTCCACATCGGTGAAGGCGCCGCTCTGTTAGCCCGGAACACGCAGTCGCTCCTGGGCCCGCTCCATGCTCATCGAACCGTCGGCATCATGGTGACGATGTCCACCGACGCCGCCACCGACTACAATCTCGTCCGCAACCTCGTCCACAACGGAATGGACTGCATGCGCATCAACTGCGCCCACGACAATCCCCGCATCTGGCTCAACATGATCCGCAACCTCGATAAGGCGCGTGCAGAAACCGGCCGCCATTGCAAAATTCAAATCGACCTCGCCGGACCCAAACTCCGCACCGGCCCCATTCAACCCGGCCCCGGTATCCTGCGCTGCCGCCCCCAGCGCGATGCCTTTGGCCGCGTCATCACTCCCGCGCGCCTCTGGCTCGTCCCTGGCAATGGCATACCCCCAGGCGACGACCTGCCCTCGCTCTTCTTACCGGCCGCCTTCGTCGCCCGCCTGCGCCACAACGACCGTATCGAATTTCGCGATGCTCGAAAGTCAAATCGCTCCCTCAGAATTGTCCGCGCACAAGACGGCTGCTTCCTCGCCGAAACCCGCAGAACCTGCTACTTCGTCTCGGGAATCCAATTCAGCCATAGACCAGCCCTCGATCCCAGGCAGCCCCACAAGGCTCGCCTTGGCACCATCCCCCCACAACCCCAGCGGCTCCTGCTCAAACCAGGAGACACGCTTCGCCTCGACCGCTCCTGCCGCCCAGGCCTGCCCGCGCACCAAACTGTCCATGGCCGCCATGCATCGGCCCGCATCGGCGTCAATTTACCCGCCATGCTCGAACACGCAAAACCCGGCGAAGCTATCTGGTTTGATGACGGCAAAATTGGTGGCCTGATTCGCTCGGTCACAGCCTCGCATCTCCGCATCGAGATCACTCAGGCTCGGGTCACAGGCGAGTGGCTGGGCGAGGCCAAGGGCATCAACCTTCCAGGCACCCGCATCACCGTGCCGGCACTTTCCGCAGACGATATCGAAAACCTCAAATTCATCGCCGCCCATGCCGACATCCTTGGCTACTCGTTCGTGCGCACACCTCGCGATGTCCGCCAGTTGCATGAGCATCTTCGCGCAATCAACGCCGAATCTCTGCCCATCGTTCTGAAAATCGAGACCCGCCAAGCCTTCGAAAACCTGCCCGCGATACTCCTGGAAGCCATGCAGGTCCGTGGCCTTGGCATCATGATCGCCCGCGGCGACCTCGCCGTCGAATGCGGCTACCAACGACTGGCTGAAGTGCAGGAAGAAATTCTCTGGATCTGCGAAGCCGCCCACCTGCCGGTCATCTGGGCCACTCAGGTGCTCGACGTACTCGCCAAGAAAGGCATCCCCTCGCGCGCCGAAATCACCGACGCCGCCATGGCTGAGCGCGCCGAGTGCGTCATGCTGAACAAGGGCCCATACATCGCTGAAGCCGTCCGCGCCCTCGATGACATCCTCACCCGCATGCGGGCTCATCAGGAGAAGAAGCGTTCCATGCTCAGGCGCCTTCAAATCGCTGCCGACTTTTCACTGAACCTCAAGCCAAAGGCAGCACCTGCGCGCCGTGTCCGGGCTGGGAATAAAAAGCCTCAAAGGGATAACGACCCACGGTAGCCCCACTCGCCTGCTGCTCACCGATCCATGGACTCCGGTCAATTTCAGCTCTGCTCGTCCGCCTGCGCTCGCTTCGCCCGGAAGAACTCCCGCAGCAACTCCCCGCATTCCGCGCCGAGCACGCCCGTCGTCACTTCCATCTGGTGGTTCAGCTTGGGATGATTCACCACCTCCAGCACCGAACCTGCCGCACCCGCCTTGGGATCAGCCGCCCCGTATACCAGCCGCTTCAGCCGCGCATGCACCATCGCCCCGGCACACATCGCGCACGGCTCCAACGTGATATACAGCTCACAATCTGAAAGTCGGTAATTTCTCACGACTGCCGCTGCCTGTCGCAGCGCCACAATTTCCGCATGCGCCGTCGGATCCAGATCGCGCAGCACGCGATTCTGCCCACGCCCCACGATGACCCCATTCATAACCGCGACTGCCCCTACGGGAACCTCGCCCGCTCTTTCAGCCGCGCGCGCTTCTTCTATCGCCGCGCGCATCCACATCTCGTCCTGTGTTCTGGGGTCCGTGTTGGGCATCTTCACCGGATCTGCAGTCTCATCCGCTCTTCCGCCTGCGAAACCGGATGGCCTGGCGTGTCTACCCATCTCCTGAATACCCCGATGATCTGCTCCAGCTTCCGCGGATCACCCGCGCCCTCAAACCGGTCCGGCGAAATCGAACACGCAATCCAGTCCCCGCCCGAGCTGTCAAAGCTCAACCGCTGCGGCTCCGCATTTTCCGCGCTCGTGCCCGTCAGGTTAATCGTCAACTGCCAGCCCCGCTGCTCCAGCGCCTCAAGCTGCACGCCCCGGCGGTGCTCCCACTCGCCGTTGCACTGTTGCTGATACCAGCTCTCGAGCCATTCCAGATTGTCGATGCCCATTTCCATCTGCTACTCCGGTTGCTGCTGGGTCATGCAATGGAGTGCGCCCAGACCCCAGATAAAGTCCCCGCAGTGGATCCCCACCACGTTACGATCCGGAAACACTTTCGCCAGCGTGTTCAGCGCTCGCCGATCGTTCGGGTCGTTAAAGGTTGGCACCATTACCAGACCATTGGCAATGTAAAAGTTCGCATAACTGGCAGGCAGTCGCTGCCCTTCAAAAATTACCGGCGCAGGCATGGGCAATGTCACAATCTCAAACGGCTTGCCCTCCGGATTCCGCGCCTCGCGCAGCCGCTCCAGATTTTCCTTCAGTGGCTCGTGGTTTTCATCCGCCTTGTTCGGCTCTACCGCCGTTAAAATCCGGTTCTTCCCTACGAATCGCGTGATGTCGTCTACGTGCCCGTGCGTGTCGTCGCCTGCCGCGCCCCGTCCCAGCCAGATCACCTGTTCGATTCCCAGGTAATCCCGAAACGCCTTCTCAAGCTGCGTCTTGCTTACTCCCGGATTCCGCTGCTGCACCTCGCTCAGCAGACACTCCTCAGTTGTCAGCAGAACGCCCTCGCCGTTCGTATCAATCGACCCACCTTCCAGCACCACTGGCTGGCCGTTGATCTTCGGCGACCAGCACGGCGCGTCCAGCAGATTCGCCACCCGCACTGGAATTTGATCGTCCAGCTGCCAGTCCGGATACTTCGCCCACGCGTTGAACTTCCAGTTCGTCACCGCCGTCGACGGCTCACCCTTGGTTTTCTTCAAAAATATCGGCCCGGAATCCCGCGTCCACACCCGGTTCGTCGGCCAGCGATGGTAATGCACATTTGCCTGGTTCACACCGGCGCGCTTCAGAATGCCCCGCACCCGGCCCTCGGAAGGCGCATCGCTCACCAGGATATGCACCGTCTCCACCCGCGCAAGATGCCGCACGATATCGGCATACACCCACGGAATAGGCTGGAACTTTCCCGGCCAGTCATTCGGATTTCTCGGCCAGGCGATCCACGTCGCCGCATGTTTCTCCCACTCGGCCGGCATCCGGTAGCCCTGTGCTCGCGGAGTTCCTGTCATCGAGCGTTTCGGCGTTGTCATCTGGACGACTGCCATTATTTGCCCCCATCCAGAAACCGATGCACGATCGGCTCGTACGAATCGACCCGCCGGTCGCGCAAAAACGGCCAGTTCCGCCGCGTGTCTTCCAGCAGTTTCATGTCGATTTCGCCAATCAGAATCTCTTCCTTGTCGTGCGATGCCTTCGCCACCACCCGACCAAAGGGATCCGCCAGAAAAGACCCGCCCCAGAATTCCAAACCCGGACCATCCACGCGATTCCCGCGCACATCGCCGTGCTCGTGGCCCACGCGATTCACGGCCGCCACGTACACGCCGTTCGCAATCGCATGAGCCCGCTGCATCGTCTGCCACGCCTCATACTGTGCTGTGCCATACTCCTCTTTCTCTGCCGGATGCCACCCAATCGCCGTCGGGTAAAACAGCACCGTCGCCCCCTTCAGGGCTGTAATTCGCGCCCCCTCCGGATACCACTGGTCCCAGCACACCAGCGTGCCCACGCGGCCCACCGGCGTATCAAATGCCTGGTACCCCAGATCGCCCGGCGTGAAGTAGAACTTCTCGTAATACAGCGGGTCGTCCGGAATGTGCATCTTGCGGTAAATTCCGCCCAGCGTTCCATCCGGCCGCAGATAGGCCGCCGTGTTGTGGTACAAACCCGCTGCCCGCCGCTCAAACAGCGACGCAATCACCGTCACCCCGGCCTCGTGCGCCACCTTGCCGATCGCGTCCGTGCTCGGCCCCGGAATCGGCTCCGCTTCGTCAAACAGAGCGATGTCTTCGCGCTGGCAAAAGTACTGGGCCCGGAACAACTCCGGCAGGCAGACTACCTCGGCGCCCTGCTGCGCAGCGTCGCGCACCCGCTCGACAGCCTTTTCCAGATTCGCGTCCGGATCGGGCCCGCAGCTCATCTGAATCAGGCCTACCCGGAAATTCTTTGTTTTCATTGTCTTGATCTCGACTCCCACTTTCTATCGTTTCATCCCGGCTCTCGTCTGTGCGGCGGCTCACATTTCCCGCATAAAACTCCCCGGCAAAAACCGAAGGGCGCGAGCCTCAAGCCCGCGCCCTCGTCT
>JAJZJJ010000163.1 GCA_021810175.1 Acidobacteriota bacterium
ATGCGGTTGGCGGGAGTTTGGGCGAGGGCGGGAAGGGCGCAGAGACAGGCGGCAAGGGCAAGAATTCGGTATGCGTTCAAGGGATGGCACCTGGGAAACGGGTACCAGTGTAACGGGCCGGAGGTGGCTTTGTGGAAAGGGCGGGCGGTGGAACGAAATTTATCGGGAGGGGCGGAGGAAACAGAAGGTGGCGAAGGGAATGCGGCTCAGATGCCGAGCTTGCGGACTTCCTCGTTGTAGTACTTGCGGTAGAGGATGTCCCACTCCTGGGTGCCTTCCTGGATAATGCGGCGCTGGGACTCGATTTTGTGGCGGGCGGCCTGGTCGATGCGGGTCTCTTCGAGCAGGAGGTGCTCGAGGACTTTGCGCGCTTCCTGGCGGATGGTGTTGCGGTCTTCGAGGAATTCGCACTCGTCGGTTTCGGCGAGGGTGTCGGCGACGACGTGGGCGAGTTTATTGAGCTTGTCGCGGGAGATTCTCACAGCACCGCCTTGTATTTGCGCACCAGCTCGCCCTTGACCTTCTTGAACATCTCGGAGAAGCTGGCGCCGGTGCGCTGCATTTCGTCCTGATAGGCGTCGAGGATGAGGCGGACTTCGTCGTTGATGCGGTCTTCGAGGGCCAGCTCGTCGAGGATGCCGTTGTAGACACGCTCTTCCACGGCGGGCTGCTTGTCCGTCCGGATCATTTTGGCGTCTACGAGCTGCTTAACGGTGTGACGCGCGAGGTAACCGACGTATTCGCGGGAGAAGATCATTGGAACTCATTTGGAATATAGCACATGAGAAAAGGTGGTTCCGAGGGTTGAACTGGTTGCCGCGCGAGGAGACTATTTGCGCTTCGATTCGCGGATCCGTCGGATCTCGTCCATACGCTGGGCGAGGAGCTTTTCGCGGCCCTCCTGGGTGGGGTGGTACCAGCGGCGGCTGGCGAGCGAGGGGGGCAGGCATTCCATGTCGGCAACCCGGCCTTCGACGTCGTGGGCGTACTGGTAGCCCCGGCCGTAGTCCAGTTCCTTCATGAGCCGGGTGGGGGCATTGCGGAGGTGGAGCGGAACCGGCTCCTGGCGGGTGGCTTCGATGTCGGCCTGGACGGCTCCCCAGGCGGTGTAGACGGCGTTGGATTTGGGCGCGAGGGCGAGGTAGACGGCGGCTTCGGCGAGGGCGAGGTCGCCTTCGGGGGAGCCGAGGAAGTCGACCATGTCGCGGGCGGAGAGGCAGAGGTTCAGGGCTTCGGGCGCGGCGAGGCCGATGTCCTCGACGGCCATGCGGACCAGCCGGCGGGCGACGTACATCGGGTCTTCGCCGGCATGGATCATGCGGCCGAGCCAGTAGAGGGCGGCGTCGGGGTCGGAGTTGCGGATGGACTTGTGCAGGGCGGAGATGAGGTTGTAGTGCTCCTCGCCGTGCTTGTCGTACATCAGGACGCGCTGCTGGAGGGCCTCGATGGCGAGGTTTTTTGTGATGGTCCGATCCGGACCCGCGAGCTTAACCGCGACTTCGAGGGCGTTGAGGGCGTTGCGGGCGTCTCCGGAGGCATAGCTGGCGAGGAGTTCGAGGGCTCCTGCTTCAGCACTCAGGCCGAGGGAACCCAGCCCGCGGCCAGCGTCGGCCAATGCGCGCTGGAGGAGGGTGACGATCTGGGCGTCGGTGAGCGCCTGGAGGGTGTAAACGCGGCAGCGGGAGAGCAGGGCGGAGTTGATCTCGAAGGAGGGGTTTTCGGTGGTGGCTCCGATGAGGCGGATGGAGCCGCGCTCGACCCAGGGAAGGAAGGCGTCCTGCTGGGCGCGGTTGAAGCGGTGGATTTCGTCGATGAAGAGGATGGTGCGGGCGCCCCAGGTGGCGGCCTTTTCGGCGTCGGCCATCACCTGCTTGATTTCCTTGATGCCGGAGAGGACGGCGGAGAACTCGATGAAGGTGGCCTTCGTCGTTTCGGCGATGATTTTGGCGAGGGTGGTTTTGCCGACGCCGGGCGGGCCCCAGAAGATCATGGACGAGGCGTCGTCGCGCTCGATCTGGACGCGGAGGGGTTTGCCGGGAGCGAGGAGATGCTCCTGGCCGAGGAACTCGTCGAGGGTGCGGGGGCGCATGCGCTCGGCGAGCGGCGCCTGGACGGGGGCGGCGGCGGGTGAATCGGGGGTGGGGTTAAAGAGGCTCATGCCTGCATCCATCATCGCGCAGATGCGAGCGGCGCAGCGATGGGAGCGAACTAAACGTCGGAGCGGCCGATGCCGGCGATCTTTGGATGGCGATGGAGCAGGACCAGGGAACCGACGAGAATCAGGACCATGACGGCCAGCAAAGCCAGTTCCTCGATGGATTGGCGGAAGTCTGCGTTTGCGGGGGTGGCGGCGCGAGAAATCTGCGCAGTCAGGACGAGGATTTTGCGCACGATGGCGATGAGGGCGACCACAAGGAACGGCTCGGCGACGAGAGCGTGCTCGCGGAATGAAACCTGGACGGTGTACAGCAACTCGATGATCAGCAGGATGAGCAGCACCTGATCGAGGAGGTTGATGATCTGCCCGGAGAGAGCGCGGTGCGCCACGGCCAGCACGAAATTGCGGATCGTCAAAAACAGCAGGCAGAGCGCGGTGGAGGCGAGGATAAGCCCCAGACCGGCGTAAACGATGTCCTCAATGAGCGTGAGCCCGGAGGTAACAAAGGTCCGGGTGCGGTTGGGCGGGAGGGGCTGAGTGCTGGTCGCCATGGGTCGGTGTGCGTTCTGTAGTGATTATGGACCGGTTAGAGGAAAGCGGGGCAGACATTTCCGGCGCAATCCGGTCTGGCGCAATCCGGTCTGGCGCAATCGAGCCTGGTCACTGGGCCTTGAGGGAGCGTTGCCGGGCGGCCTCATAGAGGAGGATGGAGGCGGCGACGGCGGCGTTGAGGCTTTCGACGGGGCCGGGCGTGGGGATGGCTAGGCAGGCGTCGGCGCGATTGAGGAGATCCTGCGAGAGGCCGCTGCCTTCGTTGCCGATGAGGATGGCTACGGGGCGGGTGAGGTCATAGCGGGAGCACGGGATGGCGTCCGGATGGCCGGCGACGGGGACGGCGGCAAGAATGGCGATGTTGCGTTCGGCGAGGGCGGCCAGGGCGGCGGAGGATTTCTCCTGGACCACGGGGACACGAAAGGCCGATCCGGCGGAAGCACGGAGGGTTTTGGCGTTCCAGAGGCTGACGGTTCCAGGCAGGGCGAGGAGGCCGGTGGCCCCGAAGGCTTCAGCGGAGCGGACGATGGTGCCGAGGTTGCCGGGATCCTGGAGGGCGGCAGCGACGAGAACCAGCGGCGGCGAACCGGAGGAGCCTGGGCGCAGGGCTTCGTCGAGCGCAAAACCCGGCGGATCGATCAGCGCGGCGATGCCCTGAGGCGATTCGGTTTCGACGGCGGAGTCGAAGACGGGCGGCGTGAGTCCGATGACGGGGATGGATGCGGGCAGGCGGAGCCGGTCGAGGACGCGGAGGCTGTTTTCGCGGCGCTCGGGGGCCTCGCGGACGCTAACTTCAGCGCGGACGAAGACGGTACGGATACGGAGGCCGCTGCGGAGGGCTTCCTGGATGAGATGTTCACCCTCGACAGCGATGCCTTCGGAGACATCGCGGCCGTTGCGCGCGAAGGCGGCGCGGAGTTCGCGCACGCGGGCGTTCTGGCGACTCTGTACAATGCTGATGAGGCGCGAGCGATCCGAAGCCGTCGGCATGGGGGGATTCTAAACCCCCACCGGGTCCCGCAGGGGCTCGAAGCGGTTTCCGCCGTTGAAGCTTGCGGCTGCAGGAAGTTCCTCGACGGGAGAGGCCTTGTCAGCAGAGATTCTGCGCATCGATCCGGATGAGCCGGAGCCGGAGCGAATTCGATATATCGCGAACTGTATTCGCGACGGGAAAGTCGTGGGCATGCCCACGGACACGTTCTACGGCCTGGCCGTGGACCCGGTGAACCTGCGCGCCGTGGAACGGATCTATGAGATCAAGTCGCGGCTGAAGCACAAGCCATTGTCGCTGCTGGTGGCGAACCCGGCGCAGGCGTATCAGCTGGCGCGGGAAGTGGGGACGTGCTTCGACCTGCTGGCGGAGCGCTTCTGGCCAGGACCACTGACGGTGATCGTGAAGGCCAGTTCGCGCCTGCCGCTGCGGAGCACGGCCAACACGGGCAACGTGGCGCTGCGGGTTCCGGATGCGGCGATTCCGCGAGCAGTGGTGGCGGAGCTGGGGCTGCCGATTACGGCAACGGCGGCCAACCTGGCGGGATTGCCGGAATGCACCTATGCGGCCTGCGTGCGGGACCAGATCGGCGACCGGATTCCGGTGATTGTGGATGGCGGACCGACAGGGCGCAGCGTGGCAACGACCATCGTGGACCTTTCCGGGCCGGATGGAACGTGGCAGATCCTGCGCGAGGGAGCGATTCCAACGCACGCGATTGCGCTGGCTCTGCAGGAGCGATGATTGTAGCGGACACCAATCGGAAGCGCGCGGAGAAGCCTCGCCGCGTGCGGCGGCGCGTGCTGCTGTGGCTGGCAGGGATTCTGCTTGTGGGTGCGGTGGTGTGGGTGCGCTGGGTGTACGGGCAGATCGAATATTACGCGACCCACAATGAAGCGCGGCCTGCCGACGCAATTGCGGTGTTCGGGGCGGCGGAGTACGACGGGCGTCCTTCTCCGGTGCTGCGGGCACGGCTGCAGCATGGACTGAATCTGTACCGGAAAGGGCTGGCTCCGCTGGTGATCACACTGGGCGGTGGCTACGAGGCGGACGGAAACCACACGGAAGGCGGCGTGGGCAAGGCCTACATGCTGGCGCATGGGGTTCCGCGAGCGGCGATTGTCGCCGAGACACTGAGCGATGACACGGAGGAATCCGTGGCACGACTGGCGGCGATTGCGCGGGAAAACAACCTGCGGAGCATCATCGTGGTGAGCGACGGGACGCACCTGTTTCGGGTGCAGGCCATCTGCAGGCGCGATGGGCTGAATGTGTATACCTCACCGCGAGCCGTGGAGGGCTCCATCTCCCGGGAAACGCAACTGAAGCGGCTAACGCACGAGATTCTGAGCTACACGGCGTGGCGGATGCATCTGCATTGAGCAGGTAGCAGGTAGCAGATAGCAGGTAGCAGATAAACATCGAATTTGGCGGCTGGTCCGGAGGAAAGGCGTTTCAGCTGACGGACGCGCCGCGGTGATCGCCAGACAGGACGGATTTTAGCAGGGCATTCAGCATCCTGGAGAGAATCTCCATCTCTTCCAGCATGTTGCCGGCGTCGGCCTCACTTAGGTATTCGAGCCTTGATGCGAGTTCTACCTGAGTGGCCAACTCGTTGAGTGAGCCTCTTGCCTGCCCCAGGAACTGGGCGAAATTGCGGTCGGTAACCCGACCCTGGCCCTCCACGATGTTGCTGGGGATGGAAACCGCACAGCGTCTCATCTGTGAAACAAGGCCAAAGACCTCGGATCTGGGAAACGTGGATGTGAGCCGGTAAATTAGGCAGGCAAGCGCCATGGAACGCTGCCATACCTGTAGATCGCGAAAGTTCCGGACTCTGGCCATTTCGGGATGAGAGCCGCTGACGAAGCTTTTCGCAAGGGTACGGAAGTTTTGCCGCGCGCCATCTGGTCCCCGGCTACCTGCCGCCTGCTCGCTGCTGCCTGCTCGCTAGAAATGCACTTCCATCCCGAGGGTTTTGGCTACCTGGCCGTCAAGCAGCATCTGCTCGGCTTTGGCGAGGGTCATGTCGTCGGGTACCTGGTGGTAGTCGCTGGTGATTTCATCTTCCTGGTCGCCAATGTCCTTGAAGAAGAGGGCGTGGCCGGAGATGTGGACGTGAGTCTGGGTGATCTGCCACTCGTTGGGGGCGACCTCGGAGCGGAGCACCTCGAAGGTTCCCCCGGCGTTGATTTTGCCCAGCAGGCCCCAGGCGAATTCAACGGGCTGGGTGAGACGGCCAAAGAGGTCTTCGAGGCGCATCTGCTGCTCGTTCACGGTCATGGTTCCGGACATGGCGGCGAGGACGCGGGAACTCATGGTGGGCGGCGAGAAATTCGGATTGGGATGGTAGGAGAGCTTGATGACGCCGTTTTCGCGGGATTCGATGGTCCAGATAAAGGCGTCGGGGAGCATTTTGAGGAGATTGGTGGCCTGGCGGTCGTCGTGCTCGGCATTCTTGCGCAGTTCAGCCCGGTAGGATGCGTCGGAGACGGTCTGATGGATCCGGTGCAGGTCCTGTTTATGGACCTGGGGCGAGGGCGGAGCGCCGTGGTCGAGGACAATTTCAGAAAGATTGCCCTGATGCGTCTGGATGACCATTTTGACCAGGTCTTTGGTGGGCGAGTGATAGTCGTCGCGGTACATCCAGCTGGTGTGGTCGTGGGCGGCGTAGTAGAGCTCGTTGCCAACGACTTTGCGCACGATCTGCTCGGCAGACTGGGACTGACCGAAGGCCAGGCCTGAAGTCATGGCTACGAGGAGAGCGAGGAACGGAAGCGAGCGGGGAAACCGAAAAGGGCCGAAAGCTTTAATCATGCAGATCTTTTTCCAGTCAGGCGAGTCCGGGGCGAAGGAAAACCTGGCGAGTCTGAATGGATGTTTTTCTTCTTATAGTCTCCCCGGGTGGATTTGGCCAGCCCGCAGAGTTCGCACATGATGCGAACCATGAAACGATGGACGGGGTTGCCCACAGGAATGCTTGCGGGGGCAATTCCCTTCCCTTCACCCGCGACGGGCGCGGAA
>JAJZJJ010000164.1 GCA_021810175.1 Acidobacteriota bacterium
CCTGGAATCCGTTCCACAGAAGCAGCGCCGAGGAAGGCGGCAGGAGAGCCAGGGGAACAATGAGATCAGCCAGGGTGGGCGGGTAGACGTAGAGGCTGATCCTTGAAATCCCATGTGCCCGTGCCGTCTGGGCAAAGAGCGAGCGCGGATTCGCGAAAATCTGCTGCGGGTTCTGGTCCGGAGGAATGACTTCATAAATCTGTGCGCTCGCGCCACTGCGAACGAGGCAGGCGGCCGTGTAATACATCTCGAAGTTGGTGCCGGTTTCGGAAGCGGGCCAGGATTTGGCGGAGTACACGCCGAGGACTGTAGTGAACAGCGCAACCGCCGCCACGATTCGAAACTTGAGAGGAAGATGCATGGACTTGCTTCGCTCTGTCAGCCCAGGGTAAAGAGAGTGATTTCCGGCGGACAGTTGAGCCGGAAGGGGACACCGATGGCGCCGATGCCGCGATTCACATACAGCTGCGTGGACGCATAGCGGAAGGAGCCCTCGACATAGTGCCTGCCGTATTCGGGCAGGTAAGCCGGGGGCAGGAATGGTAGTCGCACCTGACCACCGTGGGTATGACCGGAGAGCATCAGATCGGCTCCGTAGCCTGCGATTTCGGGAAGCAGATCGGGCTCATGCGCCAGGACGATCATCGCTTCCCGGTCGCGGAGGACGCTCGCGGGAATTGCCCGCTCGGGTGCGGCGTCGTTCGCGCAGGCGCTGCCGAGGCCCACCAGCCAGAGGCGCTGACCATCTTTTTCCAGCGGCACAGCGGAGTTGCGGAGCACAGGGATTCCGTGGCTGAGCAAATCTCCATAGATATATCGGCCACCGACCATCATGTCGTGATTGCCGAGCGTGGCGTAACGCAGCGGGCATTGAATAGCGCTGAGGATGGAAGCGCATTCCGGCATGTGGCGGAGGGCGATTTTCCTGTGTTCCGCCGCGCGCGGCCAGCGAATGGGTCCGTAGGTCACGAAGTCGCCGGTGATGACAACCACGTCGGGTCTGAGGCGGTTGAGATGGTCGACAACCTCACGAACGAAGAAGCTTTCAGTGAATTCAAAGAAGTGGATGTCGGAAATCTGCGCGATCCGTATGCCGCGAAAGGCATCCGGAAGGCGAGGCAGGAAGATGCTGATTTCGTCGAGGCTCAGTTCGTGACGAGCGATCTCTCCTGAGTGAAGGACGAGACCGCCGAACGCGGCGGCGGAGATGGTGAGGAATGAACGGCGCGAGAAGCGACGTCGCGACGGGGAAGGCTCTCCGCCGCTCCGGGCGCCACCGACCATCTTGGCTGGTGCTGGCTGCTGCAAGTTCTCACCGTCCACTCTGCCGACACTCTCGCTGCCGTGGACGCCAGGGCGATCTGACTTCGAGATAGCTGCGGGAAGGATTCTGCAAAGCTCCCCGCCGCGACCGGCGGCGGGGAACCTTGCAGGGACTTATTCAAGGGTTAGGGTGACTGTGGAAGCCTGCTGGACAGCCCCGCTGGTAGCCGTGACCGTAATGTCGTACTTCTGCGGCTGGTTTGAGGGCTGCTGCATGAAGACGCTCGATCCGCAGCCGGTGATACCAACCGTAGTGACGACTCCGGCGACTGCCAACAGGACCAGACCGAGGAAGTAGCCGAAGCGGCGTCCCTGCTGCCGCATTCTGCGGGTGCCGAAGAGAGGCAGGAACAGGAGGGCGAGAGCCGCCGGAAGCAGCCTGCCTCCGGAGAATGCCGACTGAACGGCCGCGGTGGCTTTTGCCGTCGTCACCGTTACGGTTACAGTCTGCGCACCGCTGTTGGCTGCAATGCTGGATGGCGAAAACGTCGCATTGGCTCCAGCCGGAAGTCCGGAGGCCGAGAAGGTGACCGATCCCGGATAGGCGCCGAAGGTTGGTGTAACGGTCAACTGATACGTAAACGTAGTGCCCGGCGCTCCGGTCTGGCTGGAGGGCGAAGCGCTCATGGTGAAGGCGAGCGGCGCGACTGTGATTCCACCCGTCAGCGAGCTCGAGCTGGTCAGGAAGTTTGCATCGCCGCTGTAGGTGGCTGAGATTGGATCCGAACCGGAGGCGAGGCTGAACACAACAAGCTTCGCGATACCGTCGGTGAGCACCACCGGATCAGCCAGCTGCGTGGTTCCGCTGAAGAAGGTGACGGTCCCGCTGGGCGTGCCGAGAACGGCGGGCGACACTGTAGCGGTCAGCGTGACCGGCTGATTGGGATCAATCGAAGCCGAGCTGGCAGCTACCGCGAGCTGCGAAGCTTCTTTGGCAACGGCGATGGTGATCTGCGCTGCCGAAGCTGCGTAGCCCTGAGTGGCGGCCTGGGATGCGCCGATGGTGACCGTACCGGCGCCGGTCAACGTAACCAGCCCGGTGCTCGCGTCCATCGTCGCAGGACCGGAGATCACGCTATATGTGACGGGGCCGTTCGAGCTGGAAGTGGCGCGAACACTGAAGGCGCTGTTTCCGTACGTTTCATCAGGAATGGCGGCGAACTGGAGGGTTGCAGTCGCAGGCGCAACACTGAAGCTCGTGGTCTGCGTTCCCACACCGTAGTTGCCGGCGGCCGCCTGGCTCGCCTGCAGCGTGACAGTACCGGCTCCAGAGAGAGTAACCGTGGAACCGGAGAGGGTGGCCGGTCCGGAGATGACGCTGTAGGTGATGGCGCCGGTGGAGTTGGAAGTGGCGGCAACTGGGAACGGCGCGTCGGTGTATGTGTGGTTCGGCACGGCAAAGGCAATGGTGGGCGTCGCAACATTGACGGTGATCGAGACCGTTGCCGTCGTCGAAGCGTAATCGGACTTGTCGGTGGGACTCAGCGTGACTGAGAGCGTCTGCCCTGATCCAGCATTCAGGACTGTCCCCGCCGGAGGCGTGTACACGAGGGTGCCCGGCACCATGCTGGTGGCATTGAGCTGAGCCGAGGACAATGCGGTTCCGTAGGTGATGTCCGCCGGCGCCGGCCACGTGATTTTCGGAGTTGCCTGTCCAACGATCAGCTTACCGGGAACAAAGCTGAACGAGTAATTGGTCGCCGCCAGGGTTCCTACCGATGGAGTAATGGGATAAGTTCCTGCCGGTGACGTGGCGGTAGCCGTCGTGCTAAAGGCCGGAGCTCCGGTCAGGCTCGATGGGCCATCGCCATTCACATATCCGGCGATCACCGCCGTGAATGCCGGATTCGCCGCTCCGAACGCACGAGTGGCGTCCTGCGCGGTGACGGTCAGCGTCGCCTGGGTAATAGTCAGCTTTCCGGCCGTCACGGTCGGGTTGTAGTTACCGGCCACGGCTCCCGAGATGGTTGCGGTGATCGGATAACTACCGACGGCGGAAGATGCAATGGCGGTCGTGCTGTATGCTGTTGTGACCGTATCGCCATTTTGCAGACCGGTGATGGTTCCGGTGAAGGCAGGATTGGCAGCTCCGTAGACCCGGGTGGCATCATGGACAGCGACGCTGAGAGGCGCCTGCGTCACGGTCAGCTTACCCGCGGTTATGGTCGGATTGTAATTGGTGGCCGAGGCTCCGGAGACGACGGCGCTAATCGGATAGGTTCCGACAGCGGATGCCGCCGTAGCTGTGGTGCTGTAGGCTGCGGTGACTGTGTCGCCATTTTGGAGACCGGTGATGGTTCCGGCGAAGGTGGGGTCGGCGGCTCCGTAGGTGCGGGTGGCGTCGTGGACAACGATTGTCAAAGGCGCCTGCGTGACCGCCAGCTTGCCGGCGGTAACAGTCAGGTTGTAATTGCCGGCGGCTGCTCCGGAGATGGCTGCGGTAATCGGATAGGTTCCGACTACCGAGGCCGCAGCGGCCGTTGTGCTATAGGTCGTGGTGACGGTGTCGCCGTTTTGCAGGCCGGTGATTGTTCCGGTGAAGGCAGGGTTGGCAGCTCCGTAGGTGCGGGTTGCATCCTGGACGACAACGCTGAGAGGCGCCTGCGTGACCGACAGAGTGCCGGGCGCGGTGGTGATGGTGTAGTTTGCTGTGTCGGCTCCGGTTACGGTGGCAGTGATCGGATAGTTGCCCACCGGCGAGGTTGCGGTAGCCGTCGTGCTGTAGGCAGTTGTCACGGTATCGCCGGGGAGCAGGCCACTGACCGTTCCGGAGAACGTGGGATTGGCCGCTCCATAGGCTCGCGAAGCATCGTTGACGGAGACCGTCAGCGTCGCCTTATTGACAATGAGCGTGACCTGCGCCGCCGCGGGAGTATCGAAGTTCGCGGTATCTGCGGGAGTGAAGTGAACTGTAAGGGTATAAGTGCCAGGAGGCAGTACTGTCGAGGCTGTCACCGCTGAAGGCGAGCCTGCTCCAATTTGCTCGCTGTAAGCGAAGGTTCCAGCTACGCTGTCAGTGCCGTTCATGGCGGTTGCGTTGAGAACGCCGGTCAGGTCGGTTCCATACACGATGCTGGCCGGGGCAGCCCAGTTGAGGACCGGTGTCGCTTTCGTGCCCGTGCCGGTCAGGAGGATCGCAGGGCTACCCGCTGCGCTCGACGAGGTGTAGGTAAAACCGACGGTACCATTGATGAGCTCAGCATATTGCGGAGTGAAGCTGACGCTGACGTTGCAGCTGCCGCCGCTGGTGAGAGCCGTGGTGGAACTGCAGTCAGCCGGCGTACCCACTCCCGCGACCTGGCTGAAGCTGTTGGGCGCATTCGCGGTCGTGGTGTTTACGGAGAGACTGCTCAGGCTGATATCGGAACCCGCGCCTGCGCCGATGTTCGAGATGATCACGGACTTCGGACTGTCCGAGCTCAGCGTCTGGTAGGCGCTGGAGAGAAACGCAAGTGCGGGGACATCGGCGAGATCGAGTTCCGTAACTGTGTTTCGGCTCGCGTCGGAGTCGGAGTAATAGACGTTGCCCTTGCTGTCCACTGCGACGCCCGCTGCGCTTCCGATGCCGGATGCCAGAGACAACGAAGTTGTGTAGTTGTCGGCCGCAGTGAGCTCGGTGATTGTGCCGGAGCCGCTGTCTGCAACATAGATATTGCCGGCGGGATCGACAGCGATCGACATTGGCGTGGCGAAGGAGCCATAAGTACGGACCGCGGGCGCCGCGGGAACCTCACCGTCGACGGCAACGAGTTCAGTGATTGCGGTCGCTCCTTTGTCGGCCACAAAGACGTTACCACTGGCGTCAATGGCGATGCCAAAGGGTGTTGTGAATGAAGAGCTGAGAGTGCTGCGTATGGAGTAGTTGCTGGCCGCGGTGAGCTTCTCTACGGCGTGCGCACTGGACGCATTGGCAACATAGAGGTTTCCGTTCCGATCCACTGCCAGGGCCACGGGACCGGCAAACCCGGTGGCTACTGTTTTAACAGCGGTGTATCCGGGGGCGAGGATCTCGTCGATCTGGTTAGCGCCGGCCTCAGCCACGAATACGTTACCGGCGCCATCGACGGCAACTCCGTAGGCGGCGCTGAAGGTGTGGCCCCCACCAATGGCAACGGGAGAACTGCTTCCCGCGGGGATTTCAAGGATCGTGGCCCCATTGGAATTCGCGACAAAAACATTGCCGCTTCCATCCACCGCGATCTGCTGCGGAATGGCGAAGCCGGTAACGGGCGCCATTGTCTGGCCGGGGTTGAAGACGAGTTGCGGGCCGGCGCCGATTCCATAGAGGTACGCCTGGGCGAGTACGGCGCCCGATGGGTCCAGCAGCTGGACCGCACCATAGCGGATGCCGGCCGCCTTCGGCAGGAAATTCACGACTACGGAGCACTGAGCATTATTGGCATAGGGATTGCCTGCGCCATTCGCTGTCGTGCAGGTTCCGCCTGCGGCGGTGAAGTCCTGATTGGACGCGCCCTGGGTGACAACGCGAGGGGTGTCGATGGTGGTGCTGACGCCGCTGAAAGTGAACTCCAGAGTTTGGATTGTGGGCGTGGATCCGCCAAGGGAAACCGTGCCGAGGTTCACAGCATTCGTGGCAATTTCTTTAATCGCATGGTTGTTGTAGTCGGAGACGAGGAACCTGCCGTCGCCAGTGGGCCACACGGCGGCGGGACCGTTCAATCCGCTCCCCCAGGAGAGAATGGTTGCATAGTTATCGGAGACGGTTAGCTCGCGGACCAGGTTGGTGCCATACTCGGCGAGCCAGATGTTACCGCTCGCATCCACAGCAATGTCGCCAGGATTGACGAAGAGGGTGGGGTTCGCCTGTACAGCCGCGGTATAGGGCGGCGCCAGCTTCATGACTCGCCCGGTGTTTCCATCGATAACGAAGAGGTTGCCGGTGGAGTCGACGGCGATGCCGAAGGGGTTCAGAATACTGGTGCTGTTCACCACAGTAACAGTGCCCGCAGTAATTTCCGAGATCGTACTGGCGTTGTTATCGGCCACAAAGATATTGCCTGCCGCATCGGCGGCAATGGCCCACGGGCCCTTCCATCCCGTGCCCACAGCCACGGGATTTCCAAACCCGGTCGCAGGGTTATAAGCCAGCTCGTAGACCTGGCCGGGCGTCGTGGGGTAGTTGCCAGCATCAGCGACCCAGAGATTGCCGCTGGGATCGACAGCGACGCCCGTGGGATAAACATAACCACTGATCGGGGCGGGCAGAGTAAGGGAAGCGCTGTAGGCCCCGCCGCTAAGTGTCATCCTGGAGACCTTCGCGGCCTGAGCGTCGGCAACATACACATTTCCGTTGCTGTCGGTGGTGATGGCTTCCGGGCCAGTGAAGTGCGTGGCATCCACGATGCTGGTCATACCGCTATAA
>JAJZJJ010000165.1 GCA_021810175.1 Acidobacteriota bacterium
CGCTCGGCCGCCTCGCTGCTGCGCAATCTCCGCCGCAACCTTGCTCCCGGCGACCTGCTGCTCCTCGGCGTCGATCACATCAAGGATCGCAACACCCTGCTGCGCGCCTACAACGACTCCGCCGGCGTCACTGCCAGCTTCAACCGCAATATCCTCACCCGGATTAACCGCGAACTGGCAGCCAGCTTCCGCCCCGGCCTCTTCCGCCACCGCGCCATCTGGAACGACCGCGAGCACCGCATCGAGATGCACCTGGAGAGCCTCGTCTCCCAGACCGTGAACCTTCGCGCCCTCGACCTCACCGTCCAGTTTGTCCGCGGCGAAAGCATCCACACCGAAAACAGCTACAAGTTCACGCCCGACTCCGTCTCCGGCCTCCTTGCCGCCTGCAACTTCGCGCGGCGCGGCTGCTGGACGGACAAAAACCGCTGGTTCGGCGTCTACCTGGCCGAAGCAGCCTGATCGGCTGAATGCAGTTCAGCCAGCTCATGCTGGTGCTGATTGAGGTCGTTGCGGGGCTGGGCTATTTAGTAAAGGCCAGCCCGCTCCATCAGGCTCTGTCGCTTGTCCGGCGTCAGCGCTCCGGAAGTCCGCCACAGGACCTTCCCCTCCCGGTTCACCAGCAGCACCACCACCTGCTTCTGGTTCGGAATCTGCAGCTCGCTCAGGAATTTGCGCTTGTTGACGAAGAGGGGCACAATCCACTGCCAGCTTTCCGGATCGGTCTCATCGCTGCGCAGAGACGAAACATCCCACCACCGGAAAACGAAATTTTCGTTGTCGAACACCGGCAGTTCGTAATACCGGGCATGGAAATTGAGGTGCTGCAGTGCCCGCGCAACCGACATCCATGAGTTCACCTGCCCCTGCTGCTCAGGTGCAAACGACAAAATCAGGAGGTTGATCCGCCCTTCCATCCCGCCAGGCAGAGTCACCTTCTGCTTATTCAGGTTATAGCTGCTGACCGCAGGAAAAGCCGCCTCCGCTGACAATTGCGCCGACCAGGTCAGCACAGGAAAGCAGCAGAGAAACAACACGACAATCCATGGTGTTTGTCGACGCAAGTCTTAGTCCGGAAGGGTCTTTCTTAAATCCTTCGACGGCGAGAGAGCCCTGCGTGAATAGTACCATCGGCCGCTCTTCACCCCTGTCCAGCCCTCTCATGCTTTAGCATGGGAGTGTGTTCAACCTGAACAAACGACAAATGCTGCGCCTCTCGGGAGTTCTCTTCCTCCTCGCGGCGGTTGCATTCATCTTCACCTCCGTCCGCTGGATGGCCGCTATCGAAGTCATTCTGGCAGTGGCCATGTTCATGGCTGCGGCCCGCGAGGGCCAGACCCGGTAACCGCCTTTCTCCGGCGATCCGCCGTCGCCTCCTGTCCCATCCGCATTATCATGAAAGAGTGACTGCACAGCTCTTTCGTACCGACGATCCCCGTCTCGCGCCCATTGCCGAGAAAGTCTTTTCCCAGGAACGCCTGAGCTTTGAAGATGGCCTGGCCCTTTATGGCTCCCCCGACATCCTCGCCGTCGGCTGGCTGGCGAACCATGTACGGGAGCGGATGCACGGCGACGTTGCCTACTTCAACGTCAATCGCCACATCAATCCGACCAACGTCTGCGTCGCATCCTGTCGCCTCTGCGCCTTCGGCCGGATCAAGGGCACGGAAGGTTCCTACACCATGGCGCTTGAGGAAGCCTGGGCCACCGCCGCCTCCGGCTATAGCGAAGCCGTCACCGAGTTCCACATTGTCGGCGGTCTCCATCCGGATCTTCCGTTCGAGTATTTTCTCGATCTCGTGCGCGGTCTGAAGGAGCGTTTCCCCCAGGTCCACATCAAGGCCTTCACCATGGTCGAAGTCGCCTTCCTTGCGAAGCGCGCCAAACTGACCATTTCGGAAACGCTGAAGCAGATGAAGGAAGCTGGAGTCGATTCCATGCCCGGCGGCGGCGCGGAAATCTTCACCGATCGTGTCCGCCACATCATCTGCGATCACAAGATCGACGGCGGCGAGTGGCTGGAAACCGCCCGCGCCGCACACAACCTCGGCCTTAAGTCCAACGCGACCATGCTCTACGGCCACATCGAAAACGACGAGGACCGCGTCGACCACCTGCTGAAGCTGCGCGCCCTTCAGGATGACACGCATGGCTTCCAGACCTTCATCCCCCTCGCCTTCCATCCCGACAACACGCCACTCGACCACCTGCCCCGCACCACCGGCATGACTGACATCCGGCAAATTGCCGTCAGCCGTCTCCTGCTCGATAACTTCCCGCACATTAAGGCTTACTGGCAGATGATGACGCCCAAAATCGCTCAGATCGCCCTGCGCTTCGGCGCTGACGATCTCGACGGCACCGTCATTGAGGAGAAGATCTACCACGACGCCGGAGCTACCACGCCCCAGGGCATGAGGCGTCAGGACCTGACCCGGCTCATCACCGCTGCCGGACGCATCCCGGTCGAGCGCGACACCCTCTACCGCTCCGTCACCCGTACCGAGGAAACCTTCACCGTCGCCGTCTGACGCTGTCTCATCCGCCGCCGGGCACCGGCGCGCCGGGCCCTATTGGGCAATTTCCGGCGCGTTGCGCAGCTTCTCTTCGCCTGCGTCCGCCAGCGAAGAACGCTCGCTGCCTGCCCCCAGGGAAGGCTGCGCCGCTTTGGCCGCCATCTTCTCCCGGCGGCGTCTCCGCACCTCCCTGGCGGCCACAAAGAACAGCGCCACAAACGTCACCGACGTCAGCAGAATCGCCGTCGGCCAGCCCAGCTGCTTCATGTCGCCGTAAAGCAGCGCCAATCCGGCAAACACGAAAAACAGGTGCGCACAAAACACCTGGAGCGAAGCCTTGCCCATCGTCAGGAATGGCTCGTGATGGATCAGCATCACCACCCACTTCCGCAGCCACCAGAAAAAGATGGTGAACGCCACCAGATTCACCACCCGCAGCGGCCCCAGCTGCCACTTGTCCACCAGAATGCCCAGCGCCGGCCAGTTCAGATGCGGCCCCAGCCAGCCGTATCGGCAGAGAAAGAAGAACACGCAAATGGCTCCGCTCACCGGGATCGCCCAGCGAGGCACCCGGTTCAGTGGCACATCGCCTCGCGCCGATTCCGCGCCAATCCACAGCCCCGTCGCCCATACCGCCTGCCACGCAAACAGATTGAAAGCCCCGGTTTCGTGTACTGGAATATTCAGCTGGGTTACCTGGTTCAGAGCATGGTTAAACACCGTCTTCAGGCCGAACTGCGCGCCCAGCCACAGCGCCGCGCTTCCCGCCAGCACCGTTCGCCATCCCAGCCGCCGCGCCGCTGACAGCACCAGCGGGGAAAGAAACAAAAACAGAATGTACATCGGCAGGATGTCCAGCAGCGGCGGACAATAGAGCAAAAACAGCGCTCCCACCACACCCGCCACTGGATGCGCCAGATAGAAGTCCAGCATGTTCGTCAGCGCCAGCCGATGCACATGCACCGCGTATGCCGCCACCACCGTGAAGGTGAAGGCGATCAGCGCCATATGGTAGCCGTAAATCTTCAGCGAGCGCCGCCACAGATGCCGCCGCACCCCACTCTCGTTCACACTGTGCTCGCGGGAGTAGATGCGCGCCACCAGCAGCGCCGACAGAAAAACGAACCCTTCAGCCGCCGAGACGAATCCGAACGGCTGCGCCGCAAAATCGCTGAAACGCGTGGGCAGATGCACCAGGATCATCCACGCGAGGAACAAACCGCGCAGTGCATCAAGTTCGGGACGCCGCTCGAGCTTGGGAAATCGCATGCTTCAGGGGCCTGCCAGTCCAGACCATAAATGTTTAGACGCCAGCCAATTTTTCGGGTTGCGCCTCGGCCTCATCCGCCTCAGTCGATTCCCAACCCTGCGTCCCAGGGCCAACCCGGCCCTCTGATCCAGAAAATATACACCGGCTTGCCCTAAAAAGCCGGTATCCCCGTCACACTCTGCCCCAGAATCAGCGTGTGTATGTCGTGCGTCCCCTCGTACGTCTTGACCGACTCCAGGTTCATCATGTGCCGCATCACCGGAAAGTCGTCCGTAATCCCGTTGGCGCCCAGCACATCCCGCGCCAGCCGCGCGCATTCCAGCGCCATCCACACGTTGTTCCGCTTGGCCATGGAGATATGCTCATGGCTCGACTTTCCCGCATCCTTCAGCCGCCCCACCTGCAGAATCAGCAGCTGCCCCTTGGTGATCTCCGAAATCATCCAAACCAGCTTCTCCTGCACCAGCTGATGCCCGGCAATCGGCTGATCCCGAAACTGCTTTCGCAGCCGTGAGTACTGCAGCGCCGTGTCGTAACACGACATCGCCGCTCCCACCGCGCCCCACGCAATCCCGTACCGCGCCTGGTTCAGGCACATCAGCGGCGACTTCAGCCCGTCGCTGCCGGGCAGCACATTCGCCGCCGGAATCCGCACATCCTGCATCGACAATCCCGAAGTCACCGATGCCCGCAGCGACCACTTCCCGTGAACATCCCACGCCTTGAATCCCGGCCGGTCCGTCTCCACCAGAAAGCCTCGCACCCGCCCGTCCGGCGTTTCCGGATCCCCATAGACCCGCGCCCAGATCACCGCCACATCCGCAATGCTGCCCGACGTGATCCACATCTTTTCGCCGTTCAGGATGTACTCATCCCCGGATCGATCCGCCCTGGTCCGCATCCCGCCGGGGTTCGATCCAAAATCGGGCTCCGTCAGCCCAAAACAACCCAGCTTTTCGCCCGAGGCCATCGCCGGCAGCCACTGGTCCTTCTGCGCCTCCGACCCGAAGGTAAAGATTGGATACATCACCAGCGCCGACTGCACGCTGACAAAGCTCCGCACCCCCGAATCGCCCCGCTCCAGCTCCTGCATCACCAGCCCGTACTCCACATTGGACATTCCGGCGCACCCATAACCCTCCAGGCTGGCCCCGAAAAAACCCAGTTGTCCCATCTGTGGCACCAGCTCCCGCGGAAACCTTCCTGCACGATTGCATTCCTCAATGATCGGAATCAGGTTATCCTCTATGAACTGACGGGCGGTGTCGCGGGCCAGACGTTCATCATCGTCCAGCAGGTTGTCGTATCCGATAAAGTCAACGCCTTTAAACGGGAAGGCCATGGTTAGGTCGCTCCGGAAGGAAAATCATACCGCCTCGCGTCTCGGTTCCGGAAACGGTTCGCTCGCGTCGCGGTTTCACGAAGTGAAACCCGCTTTCGGGGGCGGCCAAATCTCTCCCGAACCGCACCGCTCGTGCGGGAATTGAATCAGAGGAACAACGAGGAATCACCATGGCCGGAGATATGCAACTCACCTGCAGCGACTGCGGGCAGGAATTCACCTTTACCACCGAAGATCAGGCGTTCTTCTCAGAGCGCGGCTATTCCTTCCCCAAACGCTGCAAACAGTGCCGCCAGGCCCGCAAGAACGAACAGTCCGGCGGTGGGGGAGGCGGCTACCAGCGCAGCCAGGCCCGCAACACCTCTGTCATCTGCTCCGGTTGCGGCCAGCCCACAACTGTTCCCTTTGAACCGCGCGGCGACCGGCCGGTCTTCTGCCGCGATTGCTATCAGGCCCAGAAAGGTGGCAGCGGCGGCGGACGCGGCCGCGGTCGCTACTAAAGCTCCACACCTCTTGCCCCCGGAGCCCATCGCGGCTCCGGCGGATTTCTGCGCGCCGATGGAGCGCCAGCCGAGGCTGCCCGCCACCTCATGCTTCTTCCAGCATCTCCCGAATCCGGTCGTGCAGTTGCTCGGTGATCGCTTCAGCCGAGACCTCCGCTCCAAACTCCATCGGCGCGCCCACACGAACAGACAGCCGTCCCGAACGAAACCATCCCTGCCCCTGCTGCTTCAGCGCGCCAAGCCCCGTCAGCGCCACCGGAACCACGGGTACCCCCGACTCCCGAACCAGAATCCCAATCCCCGGCCGAAATGGCTGTAATCCACCCTCCGTCCGTCGCCCCTCCGGAAAAATCAGCACGCTGTAGCCCCGGTCCAGCGCCTCGCCCGCGTGCTGAAAAGACCTCCGGAACCCCGCGCTCCGCGGCAGCGGAAATACATTAAACAGCCCCGTCACCAGCACGTATGCCACCGGTCCAAACCAATTCCACCCCGGCGCCAGGTTCCGCATCCTCCGGTAATCCCGCAGCAGATCGCCGGCCATCGCCGCCGCCACGCGCCGCCGCATCCCTCCCGGCAGCGCATAGAGAACCAGTGGCACATCGTACGCCGTCACATGGTTCGCAACCAGCAGCACCGGCCGATCCGCCGGAAGCGCCGCAGCCCACTCCACCCGCGGTTTCCCCAGCAACCGAACGAGCGGCCGCACCACCAGTTCTGTGAATCCGGCGCGCGCCGTCCGCACCGGCCACCACCACGGCCATTTCGGATAGATATCGCCGCTTCGGCCTGGGGCCGCCGTCCCGCGCGGTTCCGTCCGCAGCTCCGTCCGGGGCTCCGCCGCGGGAGCCGTCCCGAACCTCGACCCCGACGGTTCAGGAGCTGTCTCGTCGCCCTCGGCCGCCGCAGCCGTGCCCAACCCAAGCTCCCGCCGCAGGTCCCCCAGCGTCTCCGCCTGCCCCAGAGCCTCGTCGTCCAGTGCAATCCCCAGCTTCTGTTCCAGCTCCGACTGCAGCTGCACCCGTCCCAGGCTGTCCAGCCCCAAATCCAGAT